>CAYOEE010000007.1:0-19923 GCA_964402935.1 uncultured Alistipes sp.
GAGGCTCGACTTGTTACCGCCGACCATCGTATTGAAACCGGCGTGGATTCTCAGACCCAGCTCGTGGCCGATCTCGATGAACGTACCCAGGTAGTCGAAGTCGGCCGTGCGCTCGATCTTCTTGTAACCCTGGCCCGTCACCCAAGCACCGAGCCAAGCCACCTGATCGCACTTGTCGGTCTTGAATAGTACATCGCCATTTGTCGGACGAACATCGACCACAACATCCGTAAAGCCGGTCTCCTTGGCCAGCGTCAGGTCGCGGCGAATCGCCTCCTTGTCGTTGGCAAAATCGGGGAAGTTGGCCGCTGCATCAACCCAGATATACATTGGGTTGGTCGTCGGGCCTGCGGGGGCGGGAGCTACGCCGGTCGTCATCTTGATGGCGCTTACCGAGGCGCGATCGCCCTTGCGAACTGCCGCGTAGATGTTGTACGAGGTCTCGTCGTAAAGCCCCTCGGCACGGTAGGTGCCCGTCTCCGTGGCGCTGACGGCCGTACCCTTGGCAATCACCTCCGAAGCCGTGAGCTGCGTGTCGTCATCCACGGTCTCGATGCAGAGGTAGGAGCACTCCTCGGCATTGGCAGGCGTAAGGGTGAACTCCAAGGCGTTGTACTCGGCCGCTACGGGGGTCACCGTGACGGCGGGCATCGGCTCCACATCGGGGCGTGCGGGGTACTCGTACACCGGATTTTTCTCGTCGGTGCAAGCAACCAAAGCGGCTGCTAAACCAATACTTAACAGGAATTTTTTCATCTTACAGGTCTTTTTTGTCGTTTAATTTCGTACCCATAGCCCCGATCAAAGGGCTATGGATTTTATTGGTTTACTGGGCGATGCAGTCGAACTGGATGCAACCCACATAACCGTTGCAGAACATGAAGTAGGCGTACATGAAGTAACCGTCCGAGGTCACGTGCAGCTTCACATCCTGAATAGCGTTGCTGTTCACGCCGTCGTTGGCACGACCGCCGTAGAAACCGTAGCAACCGCTGTTGTCGTTGCCGTCGTCGTTATTGAGGTTGAAGACCGTGCAGTCGGGATACTCCATCATACCGGTAGCCGTGTTCTGGATCAGCTCACCCGAGAAGGTCTGCGGATACTTCGCCTCGAAGACCCACATATCACCGGCGACACCCCACGTAAAGAACGACTCCATCGTGGCAGCTACATAGTTGATGCCGTTGAACGGCACGGCATCGACGGCCTTCATACCCTCGTTGCCCGAAAGCGTACCCTGAATGTAGGTGCGTGCGGCATTCGTCGTACCATCCACCCAGGTCAGCTTGTTCATCGAGTAACCGCAAGCGAGGAAGTCCGACGTCAGCTCCGTACCAAGACGCATGGCATCACCATTCGTCCAGCCGCTTACGCCCGAAATCTGGCACCAGTAGGGCTGCATATCGACCGTCTGGCCGTTCTTGACCTGCCACGTCAGGTTCGAGGTCGTACCACCCTGAACCCATCCGCAGTAAGCAGCCTGCACCGTAGCGTCGCCATAGACATCACCCCATACCGAGATGTGGTCGCCATAGACATCCGTCGTAGCGTACTCGATGAAGAGCTCCGGCGTGGAGTTGATATCGCGCATACGCCATACACGGAAGACGCCGCCATCATCGGGCACGCGGTTGTTGATTACCAGGTGACCCTTGTGGTCCGAGGTCATGTAGTAGCTCGACGTTGCGCCCTTGATCGAACCGAGGTTGATCGTGCCGACGGTCGTACCCTTCTTGGCATCGACGATGATCGGATCCTCGCCACGCGTGTTGATGATCAGGTAGTCATCCGTGGCAGCAATACCGGTCGTCATGTTGAGCGTCGTCACACCCAGCGACGAGAGCTTCGAAGTCCAAAGCAGCTGACCGCTACCCGGGCGGATACCCTCCTCGACACGGGCCGGAACGGTCTGCTGAAGTACCCAGTCGCGGCTCGTAACACCATCCTGGGCAATCACCGTGAACTTCTTCGGCTCATCGGGCGAGCACCAGAAGGCGGTCGTTGCGGGATCGGGAACAATCGTGGCGTGGGGCGAAAGAACCACCTCACCAAAGACATTCTGCATCTCCTCGAAGTAGATGAGCGAAGCCGTGGCACCCGACTTGTCGATCAGAGCCGACAGACCGAGCGACGGAATCGAGAAGCTCTCGATGTCGCAGGCCGAGCTTTTGGCCAGTGTGGCCTTGATCGTCCACTCGCTCTTGACCTTCTTCTGGTCGGTCAGCGTGACCTTGTAGGTCTGCGTCAGGTCGATGGTCGTCAGTTTCGGCTCCAGTGTGGCGTTGTCGTCGAGGTTGAAGAGCACCCAAACTTTCGTGTAGTCCTCCAGCTTGGTCACTACGTCCGACTCCACGGGAATGTTGTAGGGCACCTGAATCGTGATCGTGCGCTTATCGTAGTCGATCTTGCTCGTAAAGCCCGAGGCATCGGCCGTGTGATAGCCCTCCCAGGTGGGATAGACCGTCAGGTTGTTGATGCCCTTGTTGGCGATGGCCGGAACGAGATCCTCCGGCTCCTGGCACGCCGTAAAGGGGAGCACGACGGCCAATAACATCCAAAATATACTCTTTTTCATAGTCGTCGCTTTTTAGAAATTCCACTCGGGGAACTGTTCGATCGTGTTGTTGTTCTGCAACTCGACATCGGGAATCGGCAGGCGATACATACGGTTGAGGAACGTGCGATCCTGACCATCGGCATCGACATACTGGTAGCGGTAGCCCGAACCCTCCTTCGTGATCTTCATACCGTGTACGCGGTAGCCCGTGTAGGCCTCCTCCGCGAGCTTCCAGCGGCGCATATCCCACCACAGGTGACCCTCATACGAAAGCTCGATCTTGCGCTCGTGTACCAGTGCCTCGAATACGGCGTCACCGGTCAGCGATTTGTCGGTCGGCAGACCCACACGGTCGCGTACCTGAGCGATGTAATCCATCGCGGCGGCGTCGTTACCGAGCTTGTACTCGGCCTCGGCCAAAATCAGCAGCACCTCGGCCAAACGGATCTCAACCCACGTTGCGGTCGAAGCCACGTTCGTCAAGTCGGTGTTGGCCTCCTGGCGGAACTTACGCACATAGTAACCCGTCACCGTCTTGCCGTAGGGGTAAGGCTCCATGCCGTAATCAATATAGGTGCCGTAGGTGCCGTCCACGCAGCACTCCAACTCAACACCCTTCCACGTGGCACCGTTGTAGAGTACCGTAGCGGCAAAGCGCGGCTCGAGCTGCTCATAGGGAGGACGCTGGGTCGTACCCTCGGCGGCGTGCCACTTCGTCCAATCGACCTGCGAGCCATCCTTGGCCTCATAGCTCTCGACCATCTCCTGCGTGGGCGAAGCACCACCGGCCGTGGTGTACTCGCTGTACATACACATATAACGATCCCAATAGTGGTTGGGGCCCGTTACGAGGTAGTTAAACTCCAGGATCGACTCCGAGTTGCCGCCTGCGGTGGCAGCCTCGTAGGTCGAAGCAAGCTCATAACCGAGCTTCAAAACCTCCTCACCGGCGGCTTTGGCATCGGCCCAACGCTCGGCATAGACCATCGCGCGTGCCAACATGGCATAGGCAGCACCCTTCGTTACGCGACCCGTGTTCTGGGCGTTCCAGCTCTCAGGCAGGTTCCCGGCGGCGAACGTCAGCTCGTCGTAGATGTACTGCCAGGTCTCGGCGGGGGTTGCGAGCGGTGTATTCTTCACCGTCTCAGCCAGCGTCTTGAAGATGATCGCCTGACCATGACGCTTGGCGAGCTGGAAGTAGAGGAAGGCGCGGAAGAAACGGGCCTGAGCCTCGTAGCGGATGTTCACCTCCTCCGAGTAGGTCGAGAAGTTCTGCTGGGCAGCGAGGAACTCGTTGATGCGACGAATACGCGTGTAGGTGTTCGTCCAGCAGTCGATCAGGCTACCGCCACTGGTCAGCTGCTCGGGGGTGAAGACATAGTTGTTACAGTCACCGGCACGCGAACCCGTGATCGGCGAACCATACTTAAACGTATCGGTCAGACCCTCCGTAAGGTTACCATTGAACTGCTGGTCACCAAACTGGCCATAGATCGAGATATACTCGTAGAAATTGTTGATGTAGAGGTCGGTTGCCTCCTGCGACTCCCAAGCCGACTTATCCGACACGCGGTCCGTGGGCGTGAGGTCCAACCAGTCGTTGCAACTCGTCAATCCGAGCGCTGCGAACGATAAGACGAGGGCTAAAATTCTCGTTTTCATAATTTTCATAGTTTTCGGATTAGAGCGTAATGTTCAAACCTACCGAGATGACGCGCTGCTGCGGGTAGTAACCGTTGTTTACACTCGGCTGCTCGGGGTCAATGTTATACTTCTCCACATGGCTGAAGGTCAGAAGGTTCGAACCCTCGACATAGATGCGCAGCTTCTGGATACCGGCCTTCTTCGTGATCTGCGAAGGCAGCGTGTAACCGAGTTGTGCGGTCTTCAGACGCAGGTAGTCACCCGGACGATACCAGTGGGTCGAGGAGTGTGCGTTGTTCGAGTTCGACTCGAGCGACAGACGCGGGAAGTAGGCACCCGTGTTCTCGGGCGTCCACGAATTCTCCACCAGGTAGAGCGGCGAGTTACCACCGTGGTAGAAGGGCTTGGTCATCGACGTGTTGTCCATTACATAGCTCGAGGCATATACACCCGTCAGGGCGATGGTCGAGCCGACGGCACCCTGCACCAAGAAGTTCAGGTCGATGCCCTTCCAAGCGGCGTTGAAGGCCAAACCGCCCGTGAATTTCGGATAGATGCTTGAGCCTACATAACCACGGTCCTGGTCGTAGTCGATCTTGCCGTCACCGTTGCGGTCGACGTATTTGATATCACCCACGCGGACAACCTTTCCGACCATCGTCGGCGAGCTGAGAATCTCCTCCTCGCTCTGGAACAGACCCTGCGAAATGAAACCGATCACCGAGCCAACCTCCTTGCCCGTGAGCTTCTGGTAGTCGGGGGCGTTGGCAGCATCACCCGAGTAGAGCAGCCAGCGACGCTTGGCATACGAACCCATGAGCTTCACGCCATACGAGAACTCGCCTACGCGGTTGTTGTGCGAGAGGGTCAAATCGAAACCCTTCACATCCTGCTTGTTCTTGTTCTCGTAAGCGGGGAAGTAACCACCCACCGAGGGAGGATAAGCACCCGATGCGCTCGAAAGCATATCGTACTTATAGGTGTAGAAGACGTCAGCCTCTACGCCCAGCTTGCCGCCCCAGAACGTGGCATCGACACCGATGTTGTAGTTCAGGTTCTTCTCCCACGAGATGTTGGGATTGGCTACCGACGTCGTGTAGATGCTCTGCTGACCCTGACCACCGATCACGACGGCATTACCGTCCGAGATCGACATCGAGGTCAGGTACTGGTAGGCGCTCACGGCCGACGTACCGGTCAGACCGACACCACCACGGAGTTTGAGGTTATCGACCCACTCGGCACCAAACCACTCCTCCTCCGAGATACGCCAACCGGCCGAAGCGGCGGGGAAGAAGCCCCATCGCGAGCCGTTCATACCCGAGAAGAGGTAGGTACCATCGTAGCGACCCGAAAGCTCGACGTAGATACGATCGTCGTAGTCGTAGTTCAGACGAGCCACGAAACCAACCTGGCGCGTGCGGTTACTCATGCCGCCCACACTACGCTTGTCGCTCGCACCGTCACCGAAGTTCAGCTCCGGCAGGTTCTCGAACAGCAGGTCGTACATGCGGCCGTAGTGGTTGTTCGACTTATAGTCGCGCGTCTCGATCAGCGCCAGGGCAGCTACGCGGTGCTTGCCAAAGGTGTTGTCAAAGGAGAGCGAGGTCTGCGTAATACCGTAATAGGTGTAGTAGGAAGCCTCCTGCAACGAGGTCTCCGAACCCAGACCCGAGTAGGTGTTGCTCACCGAGTAGTTCAGCTTGTTGATGTAGCCATTATCGTCATACGAGAAACCGGCCAAAGCCAAATCATAGGGAGTCGTGAAGGACTTCGTGTGCTGGAAGGTCATATCGTACGAAGCGAAGAACTTGGCCGAAAGACCCTCTACCCACGGCAGATCCCAACGAAGCGAGATGTTGGGCTGGATATAGGTGGCGCGGCTCTTGTACGATCCCGACTCCTCGTAAGCCGCTACGGGGTTCACCGTGGCCGAAGCGGTCGGTGTGGCGGTGTGGTATTCCACGCCGTCGATCGTCACCTTCTCGGGAACGTAGGGGTGAACACGCATGGCCTGCTGCGGCACGTTGTTCCAAGCATCGGGATCGGCCGAGTAGATCGGCTGATCGTGATCCTGGATACGACCGGCGATACCTACCTCCAGCGTCAGGTTCTTGGCGATCTTGGCCGAGAGGTTGGCACGAGCCGTGTAGCGGCGGAAATTGAAGTTATCGACATTACCCTTCTGGTCGAACATACCGAGCGATGCGAAGTAGTTCATTTGGTCGTTGCCACCGTTGGCCGAAATGGTGTGCGACATGGTAGTACCCACGCCGAAGACCTTGTCGTACCAGTTGGTGTTGCCCCAACCATCCTCCTCGTTGAGCATCTTCTGCACGATGTCGGCCGTGAAGATCGGCTGCTTGCCATCCAGCTCCAGGGCGCGGTTGTACCAGTAGGCGTAACCCGGACCATCCAAAAGCTCCATCGGGTTGGCGTTCGAGCTTACACCGAACGTACCCTTGTACGAAATGGTCGAATCGCCCTTCTGGCCACGCTTCGTCGTCACGATGATCACCGTGTTACCATCCAGACCATACACGGCGGCTGCCGAGGCGTCCTTCAGGATCGAGATCGACTCGATATCCTCGGGGTCGATCTGGTTGATGTCACGGGGCACACCATCGACGATGTAGAGCACCGACTGACCGCGTACCATGATCGACGAACCGTCGGCACCCGGCTGACCCGATGACTGCACGGCCGTTACACCGGCTACACGACCGGCCAGCATATTCGTCACGTCACCCACGGGAGCCTTCTCCAGCTCCTCGCCCGAGATCTGCGAAATAGCGGCCGTTACCGAGGCTTTCTTCTGTACGCCGTAACCTACGACCACCACCTCGTCGATCTTCTCGGCGTCACTCTTGAGTTCCACCTCCAAGTTCGTAGCACCGTTTACGGGTACCGACACGGTCTGGTAACCGATGAACGAAATCTGCAAAACGCTCTCTTTTTTGATGTTTTGCAGCGTAAATTTACCGTCAATGTCGGTCGTTGTACCCGTCTGAGTACCTACGACAATGACCGTGGCACCGATAACCGGTTCTCCCAGCTCATCGACTACCGTTCCCCTTACGGTGTTTTGTGCCCATGCCATCGACGGACTCAAAACCACGAAGAGAGCGCAGAGCATTGTCAGCAAGCGGCCGAACAAATTCCCCCCCCTTCTGTTTTGGGATAAATGTTTCATAGTTATAGAGTTTTAAGTTTGTGATTTTCGAAACGATTACTCCACGACCTTCATGTTCTCCTCCAGGATGTCCCACCAATCGTGGTTGATGATGTGCACCAGGTCGAAGATCATCAGACCGCCCTCGCAGCTCTTCATGACCTGCGCCACGGCACGGCCGAACTGCTCGGGGTCATAGGCCTCCTTGCCCTCGGCATCCTGTTTCTTGTACTGCTCGACGTAGAGCGACCCCACGACGGGAACCACTCCGCAGGTGATACCCTGTGCCAATTCGGCACCGCCCTCGACCGAGTAGCAGTAGGTCAAATCGTTGGGATCCATGCCCGACTCACCGCGCTCGCCAATCGGGCGACCCTGAGCGGCATCCACCTCATCCTTCGTGACGAGCGTGTAGTAGAGCCCCGTCATGTAGATATCCAGCAACTCGGCATAACCCGTCTTGTGGTAGTTCTCCGATGCCCAATCGGGATAGCGCTCCGAGGGGTCGTACTGCGTGCTGGCCCAGTTTACACCCAGCTGATAGTAGGTCGGGTACCAGGCACCCGTGTAGTCGCCGATCAAGATGTTGGGGTTGGCGGCATGGATCGCCTCGTGAGCCTCCTCCACAAAGGTCTTGATCACCGTGGCACGCCACTCGACCCACTCCTTGAAATACTTACCCGGCTTCCAATTCTTTTCGTCGGCCCAGGTCAGTACATCCTCGGGGTATTTCTCGAGTTTGATGCCGCTCCAAGCCTCAAATTGCTCGCGCGAGAGGGGCGAGAAGTCCGAGGTGATATTGTCGTAGCGCAGGCGGTCGAAGATGATACCGTCGGCGTCGGCATAGCGCGTCACGAACTCCACGAGGATGTTTTTCTGATACTCGCGCACCTCGGGGTTCGAGGGGTTGAGCATTCCGTTGTAGTTGGTCTTGATCTCGCTGATGGGTACGAGCTGACCGTCCGGACGACAGACGATCGACTGCCATTCGGGATGTTCGTTGTAGATGATACCGCGGCCGAAGAAGTTGTGGCCACCGGCAAAGATGTTGAGCGAGCCGTGCACGCGCATACCGCGCTTGTGGCCCTCGTCGATGAAGTGGCGCATCATGTCGTACTCACGAGGACGCACCGTGCCTTCGAACTCACCCATGTAGGGGGCATACTCGCTGTCGTAGAGCGTCTCGCCCATGATCGACTTGACATCGACCACGATATCCGTGACACCGATTTGTTGCATCTTCTCGGTGTAAAAAGCAATCGAATCGGGGTAGCTCATGCGCTCGAAGTTGGCCTCGCAATCCACCCACATATAGACCGGTTTTTGGTTGGCCTGCTCGGGGGTGCAGCTCATCAGCGTGAAACCCATGAGGGCGACAACGGCCAGCTGTATGAATCGGAAATTCTTCATAATTTCTGTGTGTACCTATATTTAATATACTGTAAACTTATTCGATCTCGGAGATAACCACTACGGTCGGCACGGCACGCTGGCTGCCATCGCTGGGCGAGTTGCAGAGCTGGCCGTCATAGCCTACGATTGCCGACGAACCACCACCATCGAGGTTGATGGCGTAGTCCATACCCATCTCGACGAAGATGTCGGCCATCTCGCTCAGCGTCAGACCTGCCGAGCCGTTGTTGCCACGACCGTCGCATACGAGCATCATCACCTTGCCGCTCTTCGTACCACCGATGGCCGTGCGAGGCTGACGCGACTGACCGGCCGTGCCACCCGTGTGCATGATCTCGCGGTAGTAGTACTCCATGGCTACGTTCTTGCTCTTATAGACGAGCATCGGGCCGCCACCGATGGCCTGCTGCGGCTCCCAAAGGGTAGCACCGGCGGTCGAGGTGGTCGGGGGAGCCGACATGTAGGTCTCCGTGCTTTCGTCGTTATCGAGCGGCGAGGGGAATGAGTAGGGCTTGTTGTTGATGCAATAGACCCACGTTGCCTCGAACGAGCCGTCGGCCATCTGACCCAGGGCGGCACGCACGGGGTAGGCGAGGATCTGCTCACCGTTTACGGTCGGGTAGGCCAGCTCGGTGGCGATCGACTTCACCTCGCCATCCGTTACGCAGAGGCTGAGCGAAGCACCATCCCAGAAGTAGCCACCGTTCGATACGGCGTAGGGCTTACCCTTGCCCAGCGACGAAAACGACGTGAAAGCAGAGGTCGGAGTCTCGGCCGGTTTGAGGTGGGTGGGGGTGAAGCGGAGCTTCGTGTTGGTCTTCAGATCGGCAATGGCGATGTAGCCTTTGGCCATCTTGCCGTCGGAGAAGGTGCGCTCGAAAGGCTCGAACGACATCTTCTTCGGATAGTTCGATTCGGGTGCGTCGCTGGCCGTGATCACCGTCACGGGGACGCAAACCGAGCCATGGAGGGCATCTTTGGCGGCAGCGATGAAGGTGTAGGCCGTCTCGGGGCTGAGACCCTCGATCTTAACCTCGACCTTTTCGCCCTCGACGAGCGTACCCTCGGCAAAGACCTGATCCAGGGTCTTGCTCAACGTCTCACCCTCGGCATAGAGGTAGGCGCACTGGTCGGCATAGTAGGATGCGATGCGGATCGTGATGTAATCCGTGCCCTTCTCGATCGGGGTGATCGTCGCGGTCGGCGTCGTCTGGGGATCCGGGAATACATACTGCGGGTTGGTCTCCTCTTCGCAGCTGATACAGAGGCCGATGCAGGCCATAAACATCGTTAAAACGAACAGTTTTTTCATCTTATCGGGTTATTATAGTTATATTCTTGCGCTAAATTAAATAAAATTATTCACTTTACAAATCTTTTTAAATAAATTTTAATTTGGTTTTTAAGCCTGAAAATTGCTTAATGTGCAGAAAATCAACGATAAATAGTTAAAAATGTGCGAAAGATTGAAAATAAAATAATTTTTAAAAGTTTTTCTTCTCCCCCAAGGCGTAAAAAAAGGCTGTCGCAACAAAAGTTGTCGGACAGCCCCATCTATCAGCGGGTGGCTGCGCTATTTCTCCTGCGGGTCGGGGTAGGTGAAGGGCAACAGCCAGGTCAGCACAAAGGCGGGAATGGCGCTGACCAAGGCCCAAAGGAAGAACTTCTCGTAGCCGATTGCATCGCTGATCACACCCGAAATCATACCCGGCAACATCACGCCCAGGTTGGCCAGTGCCGAACCGAATGCGTAGTGGGCCATTTGGTGTTTTCCGGGGGCAACCTGCTGCATGATAAAGAGGGTAAGGCCCACAAAACCAAAGCCGTAGCTAAAGTACTCGAAGACGATCGCACTGCATACCAGGAAGGCGCTTTCGGGCTGATAAACCGCCAGCAGCGCATAGACCACGAAAGGAATATTGAAGATGCAGCAGAGCGGGAAAATCGCCTTCTTCAGACCGCGCCACGAGATAAAGTAGCCGCCCAGGATCGAACCCAGGATGAAGGCCACGACACCGAACGTACCGTAGTAGAGGCCGATTTCGTCTTTCGTAAGTCCCAATCCCTGCATCGCCGTATCGGCCTTCAGGAAGAGGGGTACAATCTTGATTACCAGACCCTCCGTGAAGCGGTAGAAGACGATCCAGGCGATGTAGATCCAGATGTATTTCTTCTGGAAGAATTGGGCAATCACGCCCCACGTTTCGCGCATCGTCTCGCCCATCGAACCGTGTTTCGCGGCTTCGGCACCTCCGGTCGGCAGTACACGCCAGTGATAGAGGCCTAACACGGTGAGCAACAGGCCGCAAAGCAGCATGATAATCACCCAGGCATAGAGCACGCCGACCTTGCTTTCGAGCACACCTGCCAGGTAAACCAAGCCACCCATGGCCGTCACTTTGGCCAGGTTGTAGAAGGCGCCCTGCCAGCCGACAAATTGAGCCTGTTGCGTCTTGTCAAGCTCCGTGATATAGACACCGTCGAGGGCAATATCGTGCGTGGCACCGCTAAAAGCCAGCACGGTCATGATGGCCACCACATAGGGGAAAAAGTTTGGGAGCGGCAGCGCCATGGCGATCAGTGCCAGCGAGATACCCGATACGAGCTGCGTGGTGACCACGAAGAATTTTTTGGTTTTGTACATCTCCATCAGGGGGCTCCAGAAGGGTTTGAGCGACCAGGGGAGAATGAGCAGTGAGGTCCAGAAGGCAACCTGCGCGTCCGAGATGCCGAAGTCGTTGAACATCAGCGGGGCAACGAGGTTGATCAGGATCAGTGGCAGACCCATGGCGAAATAGGCCGAGGGAACCCACCATAGGGGCGATTTTTTGGTTTGCACCTGTTTCATTTTTGTACTAATTTGGGTAGTTATGACTTGTAATTTTTCCTATTTTCAGCTTCGGTTACAGCCCCAGCATCTTGTTGCGCGTGATGGCGCAGATGCCGATAAGACCGGCCGATTCGCCTAACTTCGAGACCTTGATGGCCGTATCTTTCGAGACGAAATTCAGGGCATATTTATTGATCGCGCTCTTGATCGGAAGCAGCAGGTAATCCTTTGCCTCATAGAGTGTTCCGCCAAGGACAACCACTTCGGGATTGAACATGTTGATCAGTCCTGCAATGGCGCGACCGAGCTGCGAGCCGATCTGCTCCATCACCTCGATGGCCAGCATATCCTCCTTGGCCAATGCGTCGAGGATATCGGCCACGGTGATAGCCTGACCGTTCTCGTGTTGCTTGGAGAGCATCGAGATGTTGCCCTGGTTGAGCTTCTCGATGAAGAGGCGGTGTGCCGCGCAGCCCGAAACCTCCGTTTCGAGGCAGCCGCGCTTACCGCACGAGCAGATGATCTCGTTGTCGAAGAAGGGGAAGTGTCCGTACTCGCCCGAGAAGCCCGATTTGCCGTAGTGCAGCTCGCCGCCGAGGATCATGCCGATGCCGAAACCCCAACTCAGATTCAGGAAAATCATGTTCTGCTCGCCATTGCCCACGCCGTACATGTATTCGCCGTAAGTCATTGCTCGTGAGTCGTTTTCGATGAATACGCGGTAGCCCAGGCGCTCCTCCAGGACGGCCGTCAGCGGCTTCTCGTCGAAGAAGAAATAGGAGTACGAATAACCCGTTTCGGGATTGACGCGACCCGAGAGGTTGATGCCGATGGCCAGGAGTTTGTCGCGGCGGATGCGCGACGTGGCGATGAACTGCACGATGTGGTTGCACAACTCGTCGAACGATTGGCGGGTGTTCTCGATGTGGCAGTCGTACTGGCGCGAGACGACCATGTCGCCTCGGAAGTTGATGATACCCATCACGATCACGTCGCGCTTGATATCGACGCCCATGAAGTAGCCGGCCGAGGGATTTAGTCCGTAGATGCTGGGGCGACGGCCGCCCGTGGCGCCCTGCTTGCCCAGGTCGGTAACCAGGTCCTCCTCAATGAGTTCGCCCACGATTTTCGTGAGGGTCGGGACGCTCAGTCCGAGCTCGCGGCTCAGGTCGGCGATACTTTCACCGCCGTTTTGGGTGTATCGACGCAGGATCTCGCGTTTGAGCTGGGCCGATTTCTTGCCACTTGAGAGGGCGTCTAAGGAGGTTGTTTTTACCATGGCAGTCGTCTTAGGTCAGTTTTTTGCGAAACTGGACGCTCTAATCGGGGTCATTTTTTCGCGCTTTATTCTGCAAAGCTACGAAAAAAGATTCAAAAATTGCAATTTTAGCCCATGTTTCGCAAGGTTTAAGCCCAATTTGAAAAAACATTCTAAACTTTTTTAGCAAGATTGCGATTTTAGTTAAAATATTTTTTTGATTTTTTTGCAAATGAGATATTATTTTTATTATCTTTGCTCTCGTAAAGTGTTGGTGCCTTTTTGCGGGCCTCGTAAGCGGGGCTGAAAGGGCAACACCTATTTATAATGTAAGGCAACGAAAAAACCTAAACTTTATAAAAACTTTCACACTATGAAAAAATTACTCTATCTGGTGGCTGCTGTCGGTATGCTCTTCACCGCGTGCGAGTACGACGACGCGGACATTAACAAGCGTGTCGATGACCTCGAGAACCGCGTGGCGGAGTTGGAGGAGACGATTGCTGCCCTGAACCAGGACATTGCCGGTGTGCAGACGCTTGTTGGCGCGATGCAGAACAATGTCTATGTATCGAAGATCGTCGAGGGTGAGACGGGCTATGAGGTCTATTTCACCAATGGCGAGAAGATTACCATTGCCGATGGTAAGGCCGGTGAGGCCGGTAAGGACGGCGTGACCGTTACCGTTTTGCTCGACGAGGATGGCCAGTACTATTGGGCCGTGACGAAGGACGGTAAGACCGAGTTCCTGCTCGACGACAACGGCAACAAGCTCCCCGTGAAGGGTGAGAAAGGTAACACCCCGCTCATGCGTGTTGTGATGGAGGGTGAGACCGGCTACTGGGAGGTTAGCTACGACAATGGCGAGACTTGGGAGCGCGTACTGCTCGAGGATGGCACGCCCGTAACCACTTCGGGTGGTGCAGGTGGCCTGTTCAAGGAGGCTTATGTGGACGAGGATACCAATACGGCCGTCTTCGTATTCCTCAATGGCGACACGCTCGAGATCGAGCTGCGCAGCGACCTCTACATCAACTTCAAGGGTGAGGCTGTTGAGTCGGCCGACTTCCAGTATGGCCAGACGCAGACCTTCGAGATGGAGGCTAAGGGCGTACTGAAGACCGTCGTAACGACCCCCGATGAGTGGAAGGCTTCGTATGACAAGGAGACGATGGTTTGGTCGATTACCGCTCCCGCCGCCGAGCACGCTGCGTGCGCTGACACGGAGGGTGAGGTTTCGCTGATCTACTTCGGCGAGGAGAACCAAAGCTCGGTGGTGACGATGAAGGTTGCTATTGGTGAGTATGTAACGGTTGCCGACGAGAATAAGACGATCGAGGCTACGGCCGAGGAGGCTACCTACGAGGTTTCCTACACGGCTGATGGTGAGGTAACGGTAGAGGTTGTCGATGCCTGGATTTCGGGTACGGTTGCCGACGGCGTTGCTTCGATTACGGTTGCCGCTAACTCGGGTGCTGCCCGCACGGGTACGATCAAGCTCGTAGCCAAGAGCAACGAGGTAGTGATCACCGTAAACCAGGTTGAGGGCGTGAAGCTCCTGCCGTACGGCTACCGTGCCGGTTCGGAGGAGGTTGTCTTCGCCAAGCCTCTGTCGGAGATTACGGGTCTTTCGGCCGCTGCTGCCGATCACATCGCTGTAACGAATGACTATGTAATTATTTCGTCGCCCAATGCAGTTCCCGTAGTACTGAACGCTACGACGGGTGAGTATGTAGGTACGCTGAATGTAGGCGATCTGACGGTTGCCGCCGTTACGCAGGATGATGCCAACAACATCATTATCAGCACCTATCAGGAGAATGGCGGTTTCCGTGTGGCTCGTATGAAGTCGATTACCGATACGCCGGAGGTGTTTATCGAGCGTGCTTCGACCGATTATGGTAAGGATATTTCGGTTATCGGTGATGTTTATGGCGATGCCCGCGTAACGCTGATGTACTCGCCTTGGTCGACCGGTACGACGGGTCACCTGCTCTATCAGGTAAGCGGTGGTGTAGCCGATGGCGGTACCTGGTCGAAGATTGCTGCCGGTTCGATTACGGATAAGATTGACAACAACAACGGTGACGTAATTTACCGTGATATGGCCGCCGGTGCGCCCTACTTTATGACGGGTTATTCGAGCAACTGCTTCGTTTGGGCAGAGAGTGGTACGGCTCAGGCTATTCAGGTAACGACCAACGGCAACTGCGGTGCTGTCTGCATCGATGTTGAGCAGTTCAACAACGCTTACTACCTGATGACGGCTTGCGATACCTACTTCACTTGGGCGTTGACCGATGCATCGATCTACATGGCTGATGTCACGACGATTGACAACTTCAAGGCCGGTGTGGTTCGCATCCCGACGGGTGACTACAGTTGGAATGCCGCTTCGATGGGTGGTAATACGGATTGCGCCCTGAAGGTTTCGGCTGACGGTGTTTACATGTACATCTATGTACTGCACCCGAATGCTACGCTTGGTTGCATCCGCGTAGATTGCCTCGACAAGTAGAATTCCTTTTAAAAGATTGATTTAACCCATAGCCCCTTGATCGGGGCTATGGGTACAACAAAAGGGCTGTGAGGCCTCCTCACGGAGCGTGTCACGGCCTTTTTTAGGGCGTTATGCGCCCTAATCAACCCCTCGAAGGGGGAAAAGTTAATGAGTGATTCAAACAATTATGGAGGGTAAGTACACATTACCGAAAGATGGCGGTCTGATCGAAAAAACGTTGCCGCGCGATCTCTTGCACCGCTACGAAAAAATGCCTACGCAGGTCTTCCAGACCGAGCAGGCGGGCGTCAATTATCTGGCCGATATGATCGTGCAGATGCTGCATCAGCACAACGAACTGCACGGTCAGGATGACTTTTACGAGGATTTCAACCCCTTTGTGCTGGGACTCACGACGGGTCGCACGCCCGTGGGGCTTTACCGCGAGTTGGTCAAGCGTTACGAGCGGGGCGAGGTGTCGTTCCGCAACGTGGTGGTCTATAGCCTCGATGAGTTCTACCCGATCGACGCGCAGAACCCTCAAAGTCGCAATTACCGCATCCACAACGAGTTCCTGAACCATATCGACATCCGTCCCGAGAACATCCATATCATCGACGGAAGTGTGTCGCAGGAGGATATTGCCCACTACTCGGAGGTTTACGACAAGATGGGTCGCATCAACCTGATGATCATCGGTGTGGGTGAGCAGGGACAGATCGGCTTCAACGAGCCGGGCTCTTACGAGAAGTCGCGTACGCGCCTCGTGCAGCTCTCGCACAACTCGCGCAAGGTGCAGTCGAAGTTCTTCCGCAACATGGGCGAGACGCCCAAGATGGCCATCACGATGGGTATCGGGACGATTATGCGTGCCGAGAAGGTGGTTTTGATGGCCTGGGGTGAGGGCAAGGCCTCGGTGATCCGCGACATCGTCGAGGGCGAGGCTACGAATCAGGTGCCCGCCTCGCTTTTGCAGCGCCACAACAATGTGGAGGTCGTCGTGGATGAGAATGCCGCAGGCCTTTTGACGCGCGAAGTTGCCCCCTGGTTGGTCGGTCCTTGCGAGTGGACGCCCCGCTTTATGCGCAAGGCCGTGGTATGGCTTTGCGGCAAGGTTGAGAAGCCCATTTTGAAGCTCACCCACAACGACTATATCGAGAATTCGCTGGGTGAGTTGCTCGAGGCCGTGGGTTCGTTCAACCAGATCAATATCCGCGTATTCAACGATCTGCAACATACCATTACGGGTTGGCCGGGTGGCAAGCCCAATGCCGACGATTCGACGCGCCCCGTCCCCTCGTCGCCCTTCCCGAAGAAGATTCTGATCTTCTCGCCCCACCCCGACGACGATGTGATCTCGATGGGTGGTACGTTTATCCGCCTGGTGGAGCACGGACACGATGTCCATGTGGCCTACGAAACGTCGGGCAATGTGGCGGTGCATGATGATGTGGTGTTGCAGCACATCGATACCGCTTCGGAACTGGGCTTCGGCGATCGCTATCAAGAGGTGGCCGAGATCATCCGCACGAAGAGCGACACGGAGCCTGAACCGCGCGCCCTGCTGGAGCTGAAGGGGGCGATTCGTCGCGCCGAGGCCAAGGCGGCGGTGCGTTCGTTCGGTCTGCCCGCCTCGCATGCCCACTTCCTGAACCTTCCGTTCTACGAGACGGGCGGCATCAAGAAGGGGGAGCTTTCTAAGGAGGATATAGATATCATTGTGAAATTGCTGCGCGAGATTGAGCCGGATCAGATCTACGCGGCCGGCGACCTGGCCGATCCGCACGGCACACACCGTGTCTGCATCGAGGCGGTGCTGGCAGCTCTGGAGGTCGTTAAGGATGACGAGTGGCTCAAGAAGTGCCATATGTGGCTCTACCGCGGTGCCTGGATGGAGTGGGATTTGGGTATGGTCGATATGGCGGTGCCCCTCTCGCCCGATGAGTTGATCAAGAAACGCCATGCCATCTACCGCCACGTTTCGCAGAAGGATATCGTCCCCTTCCCGGGTAGCGATACGCGCGAATTTTGGCAGCGTGCAGAGGAGCGCACACAGCACACGGCATGGTTATATGATAGGTTGGGTATGGCTGAATATCAGGCCATTGAGGTTTTTGTAAAGATGTTCTAAACAGAACTATTTAGTTGGATTGGTGGTGGACGGGGTATCCGAAAGGATACCCCGTTTCTTTAAGAGCAAAGAGGAGAGAGACAAGAGCAAAGATAAAAAGAGATTAAAGAGATTAAGGAGATTAAAGATTTTAAGTAGCTTTACTTTAATCTCCTTAATTTCATTATTATCCTTAATATCTTTTAACTTTCAACTCTTTGCTCTTTCCTCTTTCCTCTTTGCTCTTCGCTCTATCCTCTTTTAACCAGCTTCACCACATTCTCCACATGGTGCGTGTGGGGGAACATATCCACCGGCTGGACGGCCACAACCTCGTAGTCGGCATCCAAAATAGCCAAATCGCGGGCCTGCGTGGCGGGGTTGCAGCTCACATAGACAATGCGGTCGGGAGCGGCACGGCGGATCACCTCCAGCACCGGCTCATCCACGCCGGCACGCGGCGGATCGAGAATAATCACCTCGGGGTGGCCGTTGCGCTTTACAAACTCGTCGCTCAGGACATTTTTCATGTCGCCGGCGTAGAAGACCGTGTTATCCAGCTCGTTGAGCTTCGAATTGACCTTGGCATCCTCGATCGCCTCGGCCACATACTCGATACCCACCACCTTCTTGCAACGGCGTGCGCAGAAATTGGCAATCGTGCCCGTACCCGTGTAGAGGTCGTAGAGCGTATCGGTGGGTTTCAGATCGGCAAAGTCGCGTGCCACCTTGTACAGCTCGTAGGCCTGCTTCGAATTGGTCTGGTAGAAGCTCTTGGGGCCGACCTTGAAGTGAAGCCCCTCCATCTGCTCCAGGATGTGATCCTTGCCGTGGTAGAGGATGTGCTCCAGGTCGCCCGTCGAGTCGTTCCACTTCGTATTCACGACGTAGAATAGCGACGTGATGGCAGGAAATTCGGCCACCAGGTGGTCGAGCAGGGTGCAGATCTTCGCGCGGTCATCCTCGCCAAAGACCACGATCACCATCACCTCGCCCGTCGAGGCGGTGCGGATCGTCAGGTTGCGCATCAGCCCCGTATGTTCGTGGGCGTTGTGGAACGTATAGCCATGCGCCAGGCAGAAGGCCTTCACGGCATCACGAATCGGATTCGAGGGATCGCCCTGCAAGAAGCAACGATCGATGTCGAGCACCTTGTCGAACATCCCCGGGATGTGGAATCCGAGGGCCGGTGAGGCCTCCAGATCAGCGCCCGAGGCGACCTCCTCGAAAGTGAGCCAGCGACGATCGGCGAAGGTGAATTCGAGCTTGTTGCGGTAGTATTGCGTCTCGGCCGAGGCGAGGCAGGGGCGAATCTCGGGCAGGGCCACCTTGCCGATGCGGGTGAGCTGATCGCGCACCTGCTCGGTCTTGAAGCGCAGCTGCTCCTCGTAGGGCAGGTTCTGCCACTTGCAACCGCCACAAACCCCGAAGTGGGGGCAGAACGGTTCACTGCGCAGGGGCGAACGCTTCACATAGCGCACCACATAGCCCTCCATGAAGCGACGACGCTTCTGGCGAATCTGCACATCCACCACATCGCCCGGAACGGTCATCGGGACAAAGACCACCTGCTCGTTCCAGCGACCCATTGCCTTGCCCTCGGCTGCGAGGGTCGTAATCTCAAGACCCTCTAAAAGAGGGTAGTTGTTCTTCTTTCGTGCCATAAAATCTCTCTTGCGCTGCAAAGATAGGTAAAATTTAGCTATCTTTGTCGAAAATATGGATTCTATGAAAATTGCAACCCTTGTCTTCAACCCCATCGGGGAGAATACATACGTCCTGTGGGACGAAACGAACGAGTGTGCCGTGGTCGATTGCGGAGCTTCGACACCCGCCGAGCAGGCTGCACTCGATAACTTCATCGCCGAGCATGGGCTGAAGCCCGTCCTGGCGGTCAATACCCACGGCCACTTCGATCATGTGCTGGGTGTGAACCACCTCAAGCGTCGCTACGAGATCCCCTTTGCCTGCTCGACGAAGGATCAGTACCTCTTGGATGGTGCGGCCGCTGCGGGGAATATCTACGGCATCCCCACCGCGGATATGCCCTCGATCGATATCGACCTCTCGACGGCCGAGGAGGTGCACTTCGGGCAGACGACACTGAAGGTAATCCCCACGCCGGGCCATACGCCGGGCGGTGTGACGTTCTTGTGCGAGGCGGAGAAGGTGGCCTTCACGGGCGATACGCTCTTCCGCGAGTCGATCGGTCGCACCGATTTGGAGGGGGGCGACTACCCGACCTTGATGCACTCGATTTTGGATTCGCTCCTCACGCTGGGCGACGAGGTGAAATTCTTCCCCGGCCATGCCGAAAGCTCAACCATCGGCCACGAGTCGATGTATAATCCGTTTGTTGTCGAAGCCTTGCAAGAGCAGATAAACTACCGCTCGTAGTTTATTTGCAAATGCAAAATGTAGAATTCAAAATGTAGAATT
>CAYOEE010000008.1:0-19218 GCA_964402935.1 uncultured Alistipes sp.
CATCATCACCGGTATCGTGCTCTTCGTCTTCGGTACGGGTCCGGTACAGGGCTTCGCTACGACGCTCGTAATCGGTATCATCACCTCGGTATTTACCGCTGTATTTATTACGCGTCTCTTGATTGAGTGGGCTGTCGCCAAGTTTGGCTCGATTTCCTTCTCGCGTCCCTGGTCGGAGCACTTCCTCAACAACACGAAGATCGACTTCCTCTCGAAGCGCAAGACGGCCTACATCGTGGTGGCTGTCGTGCTCGGTCTCTCGTGCATCTCGTTCGCCGTTCGCGGTTTGAACCTCGGTGCCGAGTTTACGGGTGGTCGTGCCTATGTAGTTCGCTTCGATAAGGCCGTTGAGGCTGAGGAGGTGCGTGCTGCTTTGGCTTCGCAGTTTGCTCAGATCGAGGAGGCCGATGCTTCGTCGATCTCGTATGAGGTGAAGCAGTACGGTGGTGAGAACCAGATGCGCATCGTGACGCAGTATCGTTTCGACGATACGTCGGATGAGGCTACGGCCGAGGTGGAGCAGATCCTCTACGAGGCTGTGAAGGGTCTCTACTCGTATGACATCACCTTCGAGCAGTTCCGCAACACGCAGACCGACATCAACGGTATTCTGAATGCCGACAAGATTGGTCCTTCGATCGCTAAGGATACGACGTGGAACGCTATCTACTCGGTGATCTTCTCGCTCATCGCCATCGGTCTTTACATCACGATGCGATTCAAGCGTTGGCAGTGGGCTACGGGTGCTACACTGGCCCTGGCTGTGAATGCCTTCATGATCATCGGCGTGTTCTCGATCTTCTACGGTCTGCTGCCCTTCAACCTGGAGGTTAACCAGGCTTTCATCGCCGCTATCCTGACGATCATCGGTTATGCCATCAACGATACCGTGGTGGTATTCGACCGTATCCGCGAGTTCCTGGGTCTCTATCCGAAGCGTGCCCTGACCGAGAACGTGAACAAGGCCATCAACACGACCTTGTCGCGTACGATCAACACCTCGGCTACGACGCTCGTAACGCTGATCGCCATCTTCCTCTTCGGTGGTGAGACGATCCGCGGCTTCATCTTCGCCCTGATCCTCGGTGTCTGCATCGGTACGGCTGCTACGATCTTCGTCGCTACGCCGATTGCTTACGACCTGATGGTTCGTGCCGACAAGAAATCGAAGAAGTAATCGAATCTAACGATTTTAAGAAAGCCCTGCAACCATCGGTTGTGGGGCTTTTTGTTAGAGGAAAGAGGAGAGAGCAAAGAGGAGAGAGCAAAGAGGCGAGAGATTGTAAGATGATGAGATAGAGAAAGAAAAGAACGTTAATTTCCGTGATGGAGCTCCGCGACTAAGCCTCCCTTATCAACGTTGCGATTAAAGCGAGTGCAGAGGCCGCTTGCGGACTATGCCGAGCCGAAGCAACGAAAAGGAGCGAAGCGAACTTAAAGAGGTTTGGAGGGATTGTCTATATTTTTATCTTTTTATTAGAGAAATATTCTTTTTGATTGCGTATTGTTTGCAGCCTTTCGTAGCTACCGTAGGTGGTTTTGAAAAAATAATCACACTGCCAAGCTCGCTTGGAAAGTGGTGGTTAATTTTTCAAAATTGTTGTCCGCTAGGCAACCGAAAGGCTGCATTTGCTATTGTGTCCGAGCGCACGAAATTTATTTCGGCGAACGATCGTTTATCCGAATAAATTTATACCTTTGTATAAATATATTGCCTTATTGCGTAGCTATGGAAAAAATCATCTCGTGGATTCGTCGCAGCGTGTCGCCCGTCTTTGTGGTGCTGCTCATTGCCTCGTTTATCCTTTGGTACATCGCCAAACTGAGCTATACCTATACCACCGACCAGGTGATGCGCCTCAATGTCGAGGGCAACGAATTTCGAATCACCTGCGTGGTGGAGGGGGTCGGCACGAACCTCTTCGGATACAGCGTCTATCACGATAAAGTGTTGCGCATCCCCCTCTCGGAATTGCGCACGAAGGCCTCTTACGACGAGGATACTTACGGCATGCTTCTAATCGACCCGCAGTCGTTGCAGAATGCTATCTCGGTGCGTTGTACCGATATTAAAATTGTCTCGATCGGGGATGTTCCGCCCATTGAAAAGTTTGTCGAGTAATGTTCAAGGTTGGAATCACAGGAGGAATCGGAAGCGGTAAGAGCACCGTGTGTCGTCTGTTTGCGGCACGCGGTGTGGCTGTTTATGATACGGATGCCGCCGCCAAACGCCTGATGGGGGAGGATGAGACACTTAAACGAGCCATCATCGACCGCTTCGGGGCGGCGAGTTACACCGCCGAGGGACTGAATCGTTCCTATTTGGCTGCGCAAATTTTTGGCAACGAGGAGGCGCGTGAGGCCTTGAACGGCTTGGTGCATCCGGCCGTGACGGCCGATTTCGAGCGTTGGGTCGAAGAGCAGGCGGGGGAGTATGTCGTCCTGGAGAGTGCGATTTTGTTCGAGGCGGGGCTGGATAAATACCTCGATCGTGTGGTGGCCGTGTTGGCTCCGCGTGCCTTGCGCCTGGAGCGTGCCATGAAGCGCGACGGCGCGACGCGTGACAAAATCGAACAGCGCATGGATGCCCAGATGAGCGACGACGAGTTGCGCGAAAGAGCCGATGTGTCGCTGGTGAACATCTTCGAGGAGGAGCTTGAGGCGATGGTGCAGGAGCTTGATTTTCGATTCAAAAACCGCTTATGAGCAGCCCGATGCAATACCCCCGCGAAGTGATGGCGATCATCAACTGCACGCCCGACTCCTTCTATACGGGGACGGGGCAGTTTCCCACCGAGCAGGAGCTGTGCACGGCGGTGCAACGCGCCGTGGACGAAGGGGCAGACCTGTTGGATTTGGGGGGATGCTCGACCCGCCCGAATGCCCCTGAGGTGAGCGCCGAGGAGGAGTGGGAGCGCCTGAAGATGGGGCTTGAGGCGACTCGCAAGGTGCTGGCAACCGCTACGCGAAAGCCCCTGCTTTCGGTCGATACGTTCCGCTGCGAGGTGGCTCGACGGGCCATCGAGGAGTACGATGTTCGGATGGTGAACGACGTGACGGGTGGTCAATACGACGAGCGGATCTATCGCCTTGTGGCTCAAACGGGAGTGCGGTATGTGGCGATGCATATGCGTGGTACGCCCAGGACCATGCAGCAGCTGACTGCCTACTGCGATGTGACGGGCGAGGTTTGTCGGTGGTTCGAGGAGCGCCTCGAACGAATGTTGGCGTGCGGAGTAAGGCCCGAACAGCTTGTGCTCGATCCGGGATTCGGTTTTGCCAAGAATCGCGAACAGGAGTATCGCCTCCTGGCCGAGCTGGAGCAGTTGGCTGCGCTCGGCTATCCGATTTTGGCAGGCATTTCGCGCAAGAGGATGGTGACCGAGCCGCTGGGCATCGACAAGCGGGAGGCATTGCCTGCAACGACCGCTCTGCACTGGGAGTTGCTGCGTAAGGGGGCTTCGATCCTGCGTGTGCACGATGTGGCGGCCGCCCGACAGACGGTCGATCTGTATGCTTATTACGAACAAACAGCCTTGCTAAGATGATAAAGGTAACCAATATTCACAAGCGCTTCGGTGAGCTGGAGGTGCTCAAGGGAATCTCGTTGGAGGTTAAAAAGGGGGAGCTGGTCTCGATTGTCGGTGCCAGCGGTGCCGGTAAAACCACCCTGTTGCAACTCATCGGAACTCTCTCGCGTGCCGATGAGGGACGGATCGAGATCGACGGATACGACGTCACGACGCTCAGTGACGATGCGCTTTCGCGTTTCAGGAACCAAAAGATCGGTTTTGTCTTCCAATTTCACCACCTGCTCCCCGAATTTTCGGCCTTGGAAAATGTGATGATTCCCGCCTTGATTGCGGGTCGTGAGCGTGGTGAAGCGGAGGCGCGGGCGCGTGAACTGCTTCACATGATGGGGCTTACGGATCGCCTGGAACATAAACCCTCGCAGCTCTCGGGTGGCGAACAGCAGCGCGTCTCGATTGCTCGCGCCCTGATCAACAATCCGGCCGTGGTGTTGGCCGATGAGCCTTCGGGTAACCTCGATTCGCGCAACCGCGATGAGATTCATCGCCTCTTTTTTGAGCTTCGTGAGCGCACAGGGCAGACGATCGTGATCGTGACCCACGACGAGAAATTGGCCTCGACGGCCGATCGTTGCATCCGCATCGAGGATGGTCGCGTGGCCGAATAACTCCGCTAACCGATGTCCGCGTTTCGATTCAAACAATTTGAGGTCATCCAGTCCGAAACTCCGATGAAAGTGGGTACGGACGGGGTGCTATTGGGTGCGTGGGCAGGGCTTGACGGCTATGAGCGCCGCATCCTCGACATCGGAACGGGTACGGGACTGATTGCCCTGATGATGGCACAACGAACTGCCGATGCGGAGGTCTGGGGCGTTGATATTGACCCCGTGGCCGAGGCACAACAAAACGGTGAGCGTTCGCCGTGGAGCAACCGACTCCATTTCGTGCAAACACCCGTGCAGGCCTTCGAGGCCGAGCCTTTCGACCTGATTGTTTCGAATCCCCCCTTTTTTACCGAGTCGCTCAAGTGTCCCGATCGGGGACGCACGATGGCGCGTCATGCCGTGGCACTTCCCTTTGAGGAGCTGGTGGAGGCCGTGGTGCGACTCCTAAAAGCAGAAGGACGCTTTGCTGTGGTGCTGCCCGTGGAGGAGGCGACGCGCTTCGGGGAGCTGTGCGCCGGACGACTGCGACGGATTCGCTGTACGGAGGTGCGCACCACACCGCGCCATGGCGCCAAGCGCGTGTTGCTCGAGTGGGCACACGCTGCCTCTTCGCAGCAAATGATGCCGACCGAGGAGCTGATGATCGGCACGGGTGAGCACGAGTGCTACACCGAGGAGTATCGCCGTCTGACCTGCGATTTTTACCTCAAATTTTGAAAGTTACGCAAAATCTGCTATTTTTGTCCTGTAAACCAAATTTTAGGAAGCTATGAAACGACTGCTTTTGTGGGTTGTCATGCTCTTTTCGGCGACAACCTTGACGGCTCAGAATAATCCCTACATCGCCCTTGTCGGGGTGGTGGATACGGCTGACGGCATCGCCCTTTCAGCCCCCACGACGACCCTCACGGTCGATATCGAGGCCGAGTGCGAACGCACCATTTGTGGCCCTTATGCCCGCTATGCACAGAAACTGCTCGGCGTGCGTGCCCCGCTGACCGATAAGACGGAGTGGCGCGTGAAGCGTGCCGCGATCGGCCTGGCCGATCTCTCGAGCTTCGTGCAACAGCCCTTCGAGCCTTCGCCCACGACGACGATCAGCTATGCCGATGCCAAGGAGGATTTTGCTTTGATTCAGCCCGATAAGAGTTCCACCTCGGCCACGACGCTGGAGGATGCCGCCCTGATGGCTGCCAATACGATCTTCTCGTTGCGTCGTCACCGCACGGAGCTGATTACGGGCGAGGCCGGTGAAAATGTCTTTGGCGAGGGTCTGAAGAGCGCTTTGGAGGAGATTGCCCGCCAGGAGCAGGCGCTCTTGGAGCTTTTCCTCGGTAAGCGCACCGTGAGCCGTGAGGTGCGTCGCTATCATCTTTCGCCCGAGAGTGCGAAACAGCAGTATGTGGTATGTCGCTTGAGCGCCGTGGATGGACTTGTCCCCTCGAGCGATCTGACGGGCGATATGGTGGTCTTGCAGATTACCCCCTCGGAGACGGTCGAGTCGCCCGTGCCGGAGGCCGGCGTGAAGGAGACGGCTACCGTGTCGGCCTTGGTGGCTAATCGTGCCGCCTGCTCGATTCAGGTGCGAGGTGAGGAGCTTACGCGCGAAGTGTTGCCCCTCTTCCAATTTGGCCGCATGGTTCAACTCGCGCAACCCAAACGTCGCTAAAATCCCTTTCGATGACAGCCTCTTTTACCTCGCGCATGGTCACGTTGCTCGGGGCGTTTCGTCGCGAACGTAACGGCCTGGTAGCCGATACGATGCACTACGATGGTGAGCGTTATGGCCTGAACTATGGCGTGAGCCTGGCTACCGTGCGACAAATCGTGCAACGCTTCGAACCCGCCCGCGATGAGGCCTTTGCCCGCTTCCTGATGACCCAGCAGGTGCGTTGTCTGCAACTTGCGGCTCTGCACCTGGCCGATCCGGCGGAGTGGCACGCTGCGGAGGATGATCCATATTGGCTCACCGCACTCCATAATTCCGAGCTGGCCGAGGAGGCGGCCTACACGCTTTGGAGCACGACCGACCGGTTGGACGTGTGGATGGCCTCCGATCTTAGCCGATTGCCTTTCTATGCGCAGTATGCGCTCCTGATGGCGGCCGCCCGCAATTCGCAACCCTGCCTCGCTTGGCTCGATACGGCTTACGAAGTGGCGTTGCGTGACGATCATCGCCTGATGCGTCAGGCGCTTGTGGTACTTTGGGCTTGCTACGCCAATCGAGGGACGAACGAGAAAGAGGTTGTCCTCGATCGCCTTGCAACGCTCGGAACAACCCCTCAGGAACTGTATCTGAAAGAGGAACTTAGCTGGCGAATTCTCTGAGGCCTCCCTAATAATGGTGGCCGGCCAGTTCGTACTCCTCCAGCTCCTCCAAAATGGTCATGAGGTGGTGGTAACTCACCGCTCCGCTTTCACGCCAAAGTACCTCGCCCCGTCGAAAAAACATCAGGGTCGGTACTGAAACGACGTGATAACGTGTCACGACCGCTTCGTAGCGTGGATCGTCGATGTCGATTCGGAGGATATCGGTGCGGTGGTTCATCCGCTCCTCGAATTGGTCGATGATCGGCTCCATCTGCCGCGAGTGGGGGCACCAGGTGGCCGAAAAGGCGACAAAGGTCAGCTTCTCCTGCCAAATGAGTTGTTCGAATTGTGGCATACGCAAAAAAAGTTATTGATTGATTTCGATCCACGAGCAGAAAGACCCTGCCCGTTCGGTAAGCTCCCGTTCGACATAGCCGATGGTTCTTCTCAGCCCCTCGTCAAGCGCGACAGTGGGTCGCCAACCCATCTCGCGGTGGGTAAGCTCCAGATTGATTGATCGCGTGGGGGCTTCGTTGCGTCGGCCCACGGTGTGGACGATGCGTGAACGACTGCCCGTGAGGGCAATGATCTTGTGAGCCAGGTCGAGAAGCGAGATCATCTCTTCGCTCCCGAGGTGAACCGTGCGGGTGTGGTTGGCAGGGAGTGCCTGCATGAGTGTAATCAGCCCCGTGACCACATCCGAGATGTAGCAGAACGAACGCAGTTGCTCGCCCGTCCCCTCGATCACCAAGTCCCGATTTTGCAGTGCCGCCACCACCCATTTCATCACCACACGCTGATCCATCAAATCGCTTCCCGGCCCGTAGCTGTTGAAGATGCGGGCAATGCGCGTGTCGACGCCGCACTCCTCCCTGTAGGCACGGTGAAGCGACTCGGCTGCGAGCTTGCTCTCTGCGAGCCATTTGTGTGTGGTGGTAATCATCCCCTCGTCCTGCTGGAAGTTTTGATCGCAGAGGCTTCCCGTCGAGGCGTAGACCACGCGGGCGTGCTCCGTGCGAGCCGTGTCGAGGGCGTGGATCGAACCGACCATCGCCACGCGCAACGTCTCGATCGGCAATGCCCGATTGTAGCGCACCATCGAGGGTGCGGCGAGGTTGTAGATCTCGTCGCATCGAATCCCGAAGGGGTGGATGATGTTGTGGTGAATGAAGTGAAATGCACCCTCGCGTGCAGCATCGCGCAACATGTGCGCGTGGGTAATGTCGCGGATGTCGATTGCAAAGACCTCGTGGCCTCGCTTGAGGAGTTCGCGACAGAGATGGGAGCCGATGAATCCTACACCGCCCAATACAACAGATCTCGTTTTTGGCATCTTGTTCCCTTTTTAGGGGGAGCAAGCGCAAAAACTATTCCATAAACATCGCTTTGGGTAACTCCATGATGTTGTTGATCGAGCGAATCTGCAACCCCTTGGGTGCTTTCAGGCTCTTGGTGATGTAGCCCGATACAACGATGCACTTAAAGCCCAGGCGTGCCGCCTCGCTGATGCGCTGCTCGGTGCGGGGGGCAGGGCGTACCTCGCCCGAAAGACCTACTTCACCGGCAAAGCAGACCCCCTCGGCGATCGGTCGATCGAAGTAAGAGGAGATCACGGCCGCCAACACAGCCAGGTCCAACCCCGTGTCGGCAACCTTGAAACCACCTGCAAAGTTCAGAAAAACATCCTTTTGGAACATCTTCATCCCGACCCGCTTTTCGAGTACGGCCAGGAGCATATTCATGCGTCGGGCGTCGAATCCCGTGGTCGAGCGCTGCGGCGTACCATAAGCTGCCCCGCTCACCAAGGCCTGCACCTCGATCAGGTAGGGACGCAATCCGTCGGCCGAAGCACCCACGGCAATACCGCTCAGCGGCTCCTCGTAGTGCGAGAGGAGAATCTCCGAGGGGTTCTCGACGCTTCGTAGACCGGCATCCAGCATCTCGAAAACTCCGATCTCGAACGTGGCTCCAAAGCGGTTTTTGATGCCGCGCAGGATGCGGTAGCAGTTGTTCGAGTCGCCCTCGAACTGGAGCACCACATCGACGATGTGTTCCAGAATCTTCGGGCCGGCAATCGTGCCGTCCTTCGTGATGTGACCGATGATGAAGATTGCCGTGCCGGTGGTCTTGGCGTATTTAAGCAGCGTGGCGGCACACTCGCGGATCTGTGATACGCTACCTGCCGAGGAGTCCAGCACCTCGCTGTAAATCGTCTGGATCGAGTCGATGACCACCACGTCGGGCTTTAGCTCCATGATCTGCGTCGTGATATTCTCCAGCAGGGTCTCGGCATAGATCAAGCACTCGGTGTTGTGGATGCCGATGCGGTCGGCGCGCATACGAATCTGCTCGGCCGACTCCTCGCCCGAAACGTAGAGGGTCTTCAAATGGTTCTCCGAGAGGGCCAACTGCAACGAGAGGGTCGATTTGCCGATTCCCGGCTCACCTCCCAGCAGCACGAGCGATCCGGGGACCAAGCCGCCACCCAGGACGCGGTTTACCTCCGGATAACCCGTATCAATGCGACGATGGTTGTTTTGGCGAATTTCATCGAGGCGTTGCGGCCGTTGCCGCTCTACGGAGGCGGCTGCCTGAAGCGACGGAGTAGCCCCCTCGCGGGCAATTACCTCCTCCGTGAAGCTGTTCCACTCCCCGCACGAGGGACATTTGCCCAGCCATTTGGGGGCTTCAAAACCGCAGTTGCGGCAGAAAAAAGCCTTCTTTACTTTCGCCATCGTTGTCCGTTTTTTTTCGGGGTTAATAGGTCGGGTGGGAGGTGTAGGCGTGACGGATAACCGAGAGAATCGTCTCGTCTTGCAACACTTCGCGGTAGTAATCCGTTAGGTCGGTCGAGAAGAGTACGCACTCGATGCCCTCTTCGTTGATGTAGCCGGACTCCTTGACCGTGTAACTCTCTTCGCCCACCGTGAAGGTCATTTCGTAGGCGGCAGGTTGCTTCGTGAAGCTCCCCGTGAGGGTCTCGTCCCCTGCCTCGCGCATAACGTAGAGGATGCCTCCGTCGAAGCGGTTGAAGTCGAGGCGGTAGCTGCCCGTCGTCAGGATGGGCGAGTCGGCCTCCACGCGACTACGCACAAGCGCCTCGGCTGCCTCGTCAGCCGCCGAGAGTGTTACCTCCACCTCGAGTTGCGTGATGGGGTAGAGGGCCGTATAGAAAACCTCCCCCTCCTTCTCGGAGCAGGCCGTGATGAGCAGCATCAAACAAAAGAGTGCGAACAGTCGTTTCATACCTTGTGAAACTATTTAATGAAGAATCGGTAGATGTCGTTGCCGTTGGCATAGACCAACAACACGACGAGGATACCCAGACCGATGTATTGAGCTACGGTCAGCACCTTGTCGCTCACCTTACGGCCGGTAAGCATCTCCCAGAAGGTGAAGAGGGCGTGACCACCATCGAGTGCCGGAATCGGCAGGATGTTCATCACGGCCAGGATGATCGAGAGGAAGGCGGTCTTGAGCCAGAAATCGAGCCAATTCCATTCGGGCGAGAAGATGCTGCCGATGGCGATGAAGCCACCCAGCTCCTCGTACATCTTCGTCTCGGGTTTTACGATCAGTTTCAACTGCTCCCAATAGTCGGCAATCGTCGTGCCGGCACGCTTCAGACCTGCCGGAATCGACTCCAGGAGCGTATATTCGCGGGTGCGGTAGCTCAGCGGATTGAGGAGCGTGACACCGATTTTTCCCTCCTCCGTAACGGGAACAACCACCTCGATGAGGTTGCCCTCGCGCTCCACCGTCAGGCGAACATCCTGACCGGCAGCATCGGCAATGTATTGGCGCACGCTCATCAGATCGTTCTCCGCAAGTCCGTCGGCCGATACGACGCGGTCGCCCGTCTTGAGTGCCGATGCCGAGGCGTAGTTTACGCTATCGACAATGAAGGGGATGTGGGGCGTGAGGAATCCTTTGTACCCTTCGGCGCGACGCATCTCGATCAGCTCCTCCATCCGAAGCTCCAGCGTCTGAGGTATCTCGTCGCGCTCCACCTCCACGATGCAGTCGCCATCGGTCAAGATCAGCGAATTGACGATCAATGCTACGTTCTCGACCTTCTCGCCGTTGATCGTGAGGATCTTATCCCCATCGACGAAGCCCAGCTCCTCGGCCGCCTCGTTGAATTCGTAGCCCCACTTTACATCCTCGTTCGAGAGGTAGCTCTCGCCCCAGGTGTAGCAGACAGCGCAGTAGATCACGATGGCCGTCAAAAGGTTCATCACCACACCGGCAATCATCACAATAAAGCGCTGCCAGGCGGGTTTGGCGCGGAAATCGTCGGGGCGTACCGGCCCCTCGATCTGGCTTTTGTCCATCGACTCGTCGATCATACCGCCAATCTGCACATAGCCGCCCAGGGGCAACCAGCCGAGGCCGTAGATCGTATCCTTGTGCTTGAACTTAAAGAGCGAGAACCAGGGGTCGAAGAAGATGAAGAACTTCTCGACGCGAATTTTGAAGATGCGGGCCGAAATGTAGTGTCCGAACTCGTGCAGACCGACAATGACGGTGAAACAGAGAAAAAATTGAAGCAGTTTGATTACAATATCCATGGGTGAATTATTCCTTTTTTTAGGTTTTACAGGTTAAGAAATTCGGCTGCCAGGCGACGCGATTCGAGGTTCGAAGCGGCGTAGTCCTCCAGCGTGGGGTTGAGCTTGAAGTCGGCCTTCGAGAGTGCGTACTCGATCGTGCGCACGATGTCGAGCCAGGCACATTGCCCCTTGAGGAAGGCGCTGACGGCTACTTCGTTCGAGCCGTTCATGACGCACGCCGCCGTACCCTTGCGCTTCAGGCAGTCGTAGGCGATGTCCAAGGCGGGGTACTTCACGCGATCGACCTCCGAGAAGGTCAGCTCGGGGTGGTTCAGGAAATTGAAACGCTCAGTCGGGCGGTAAGCACGCTCCGGAAAGAGCAGGGCGTAGCTGATCGGCATACGCATATCGGGCGTGCCGAGTTGTGCCTTGATGGCGCCATCCTCGAACTCGACCATCGAGTGGATGATTGACTGCGGATGCTGAATCACCGAGATCTTCTCAACCGGCACATCAAAGAGCCAGTGCGCCTCGATCACCTCGAAACCCTTGTTTACGAGGGTCGAGGAGTCGATCGTGATTTTGGCGCCCATGTCCCATTGGGGATGGCGGAGTGCCTGCTCGACGGTGACGTGCTGAAGCTCCTCGGCTTTGAGGTCGCGGAACGAGCCTCCGCTGCAAGTGATGATCAACCGACGCAGCGGCGAACGCTCTCCGACCAGGCATTGGAAGATGGCCGAGTGCTCCGAGTCGATCGGCAGAATCGGAGCCTGCATCCGACGAGCCAGCTCCATGACATACTCACCGCCCACAACCAGCGACTCTTTGTTGGCCAGCGCAAGCTTCTTGCGTTTTTCGAGCGTGGCCACCGTGGGCTTCAGACCCGCATAACCGACCAGGGCATTGACCACGACATCCGTATCGCCGCCACCGGCCACCTGCGCCACAGCCTCCTCACCGGCATAGACCTTCGTGTCGGTATCCTGAAGGGCCTCCTTCAGCGGAGCATAATATCGCTCGTCGGCAATGACCACCGTATCGACATCGAAGGCACGAGCCTGCTCAGCCAATCGCTCCCATTGACGATGAGCCGTCAGTACGCGCACCTCGAAACGGTCGGGGTTCTCGCGGGCGATATCCAGCGTCTGGATACCGATCGAACCGGTCGAGCCGAGAATACAGAGTTTTTGTTTCATGCTATGTGTTGTCTCTTAAAATACAATGTAACCTTCGGGATCGACCGGCTTGCCGTCGTTCCAAAGTTCCAGGATAAAGGGCTTCTCCTCCTCCTTGGTGCTCTCCTCCTGCATCGTGTAGCCTACCAACTCACCGGCGCGAACCGTCTGACCGACCGACACGGTGGGCTGGGAGAGGTTCTTGTAGAGGGCGATTAACCGCTCCCGATGCTGAATGAGCAGCTGCTGACCCGATTCGGGACTCCAGATAGAGGCGATCACCGTGCCGTTGTCGATGGCCGTTACGCGGTCGGCTGCCGCTGCCGCAATCGCAATGCCGAAGTGTCCCTCCTCGATCGAGAAACGCTCGGTGATGATTCCCTCGACGGGACGCAACAGCTCGATCGCCTCGCGGACGGCACGACGAGCCGCATCGTGTTGCAGGTTGTAGGGACCCTCGCCCTCCATCTGGGCACGCAGCACGGAATCCTGCTCGGAGGGCATCACGAGAATCGAGCTTTGGCGGGTGCTGTCCGAGGCCTCGACCGTGCGCACCACGGGACTTTTACCGGCCATGATCATGGCGATATTCTCGTTGTAGGTCATCATCTGATTCATCACGCGCTCCATCGAGTCGAGGCGGATGATATTCTGCATGAGGCTCTCGCGCGAGCGGTTGGCCTCGCTGCGGAAGCCGGGCAACATCTCCAGTACCGGCGAGTAGGCCACCAGCGTCAGCACCAGGAGAAACATCACAAGCACAAACGAAAAGCAGGCCGCCAGCAGACTCGCAGGCGAGAGGTGCATGTGCCACTCGTCGGAGGGGTTATCGACGCGCGTGATCGAAAGGCGACGCTTTTGGAACAGTTGGCGCCACAGGATGGCTATTTTCTTAAAAAATTGCATGTTGAAATCTCGTTTTTTGGGAGGAAAGAAAGTTTACTTTCTTACCAAACGACAAAGATAACCAAATTTGCATGAATCTTTGGTGCTTTGAATTGATTTTTTTAACTTTGATGCACGAAAGAACAACATTCAAAACAAAGATACGATGGTAAAACCTACTTTATTGGTGCTGGCTGCCGGTATGGGGTCGCGCTACGGTTCGCTCAAGCAGATGGACGGTGTAGGCCCCAACAACGAGGCCATTATTGATTATTCGATCTACGATGCCATTCGCGCAGGCTTTGGCAAGGTCGTTTTTGTGATTCGTCACGCCTTTGAAAAGGAGTTCCGCGAGGTCTTCTCGAAGGAGCGCTTCGGCGGTAAAATCGAGGTGGAGTTTGTCTTCCAGGAGCTGGACTACCTGCCCGAGGGTTGCACGGTTCCCGAGGGTCGCGTGAAGCCCTGGGGTACGAACCACGCCGTGTTGATGGCCAAGGAGGTTGTTCACGAGCCTTTTGCCGTGATCAATGCCGACGACTTCTACGGTGCTGAGGCCTATCAGACCATTGGCGAGTACCTCTCGCAGCTCGGTGATTCGACCAACCGCTACTGCATGGTGGCCTACAACCTGAACCTCACCCTCTCGGAGAATGGTACCGTATCGCGCGGTGTCTGCGGTGTGGATGAGGAGCAGAACCTCACGTCGATGGTCGAGCGCACGAAGATCGAGCGTATGCCCTCGGGTCAGATCGTCTTCCACGACCTGGGCGAGGATCAGCCCCTGGAGGAGGATACTCCCGTGTCGATGAACCTCTTCGGCTTCACCCCCGACTTCTTTACCCACACCGAGAACTACTTCAAGCAGTGGTTTAAGGAGAATCCCGACCACCTCAAGGGTGAGTTCTACATCCCCACGATGGTCAATAAGCTCATCGCTGACGGCACTTCCAAGCTCCGCGTGCTCCGCTCCGCCGCCCAGTGGCACGGTGTCACCTACAAGGAGGACAAACCCGCTTTGGTGGCTGCCATCAACAAGATGATCGAGGAGGGTAAGTATCCCGCTCAATTGTGGAAATAAGTTGAAAGTTGAAAGTTGAGAGTTGAAAGTTGAGAGTTGAAGCTTTCTTTAGCACCCTTTAATTCTCTTTAGTCACCTTTATCAGCAAAGTTGATCTGTTCAAGACAGGTCAAAGATAGCTCAACAAAAAAGGGAGATGGCTACCAGTTAGGCCATCTCCCAATTTTTTTGTTTGAGCGGCTCAAAGAACCACCAAATAACTTTCAACTCTCAACTTTTAACTCTCCACTTTCCGGATGCGCAGCAGCAGGTAGGGCGCATCGGGCAGGGCCACCATGCGGTGTCCTGTGTCGAAGTGGCGGTAGTTGATCTTCTCCGTCGCCTCGAAGATCGTCGGGCACTCCTCGATGGTCATATCCCACAGGTTGATAATCTCCACGCGGAACTTATCTCCCTTCCGGATGCGCTTAAAGCGTGAGTTCGAGTCGGGCAGGCTGAAGACCCAGTCGCGTTGCAGCTGCTGACCGAGATAGACGAAGAAATAGCCCTCGCCGGCCGTCGAGGTCACCTCGTCGCGGCTGATGTCGGCCGGACGAATCTGGTCGGGGGCTTCCTCGACGATTTTTCGCAGGAAGGCGATGCGCTCCCAGCTCTTGCCACGCAGCACGCTGCCATCCGACCAATAGACCCAATCCTCCACCCCGTGGGCGTTGTAGCACTCGCCATGCGTAACGTAAATGCCACCCATGATGCCGTTCGTTACGAGGTGCAACATCTGTTGAGGACTCCAGCGTGCCCAGCGGAAGGCCGTGTTTCCCTCGTAGCCGATCTCGTCGGCAATGACCGGCTTGCGGAATATTTGGCGCATCGTGCCGGCGGCAGTCATCGTGAAGAGCGGACCCTCGTCCTGGAAGCTGACGTGCGTATATTCGGGCAGGTGGTAGTCGTAATAGACGGCCGAACCACCGTGAATCGAGCAGAGGTGGCGATAGGGGTCGGCTGCGACAACAATGCGCGTCAGCGTCGCCCAATCCTCGTACTTCTTGGTGCGCACCAAGTCCCACTCGTTGGCCAGCGACCACCATACATTGCGGTAGGCAGCCACGCGCGAAACGAGGTATTCGAGGTATTTGCGATCGAACTCCTTGCCCATGCGGTCAAATCCCCAAACACCCTTGTCGTAGGGGTGGAAGAGAATCAGATCGGCCTCGATACCCAGCTCCTGAAGTTGCAGAATCCGACGGTCGAGGTTTTGGAAGAAGCGCACGTTGGGGCGCGTGAAGTCCCACTCATAGACCACTTTACCCGCTTCATCGACCGACTTCGAAATCATCTCGAAAGGGAAAACGGTCGGAGCATCGTGCTCGGTGGGGTAGTCCTTCGGCAGGACGCATAGGCGCGTCTTGTTGAAGCCCGACGAGGCCAGCGAACGGAGGGTCTGCTCCTGAATCTCGGGGCGGAAGAGCGCAAGAGCGTAGTTGGTCGTCCCAAAGGGGTGGAAACGCTCTCCCTCCGTATAGCTGAATCCCAGCGCTCCGTCCGTGGTCACCATACCGCGGTTCGTGCCGGTCGGGGCGGTTGCCTCGATCGTGCCTTTTTGGCGATTCAGTGCGCGCACGGAACTGCGCGTCGTGTAGCTCCACGTTCCCTCCTTGGTGGGCATAAAGCGGATGCGGTAGGTGTTGTTCCCGTCGTAGAATCCGCTGACGGTGAGACTCTTATCACCCTGCATAAAGGTGGCCTCCAGCAGCACCTCAAAGGGATTCTCTGAAGCCTCATGCGTGAAGCTAAGCTCTGCGCAACCCCACTTCTCGACCGTTGTTTGCGCAAAGATCGAGGTGGAGGCTGCGAGTAGTAGCAGGGTTAGACAGTGTTTCATGGTTCGTGCCGTAAAATTCGCTCTTTACGATTTGGCAAAGCCGAAACCGAGATAGACATTCTCGTAGTTCTCGAGCAGGGTCGTGATGGTATTCAGGTAGGAGATCTTCGAACCGAGCGTACGGATCATGTTCACGAGCTTCGTCACGGGGAAGACGAGCTTCAGCTCTTGACCCGAGATGTAGGCGTAGCCGGTCATCGTGCCGAGGTTCTTCAGCAGACCCGACGAGAAGTGAAGCGTGATCTGGTGGGTCGTGGTGTCGAACTCGTAAGTACCGCTCAGGTTCTTGGCCAGGCCAAGCTGAGCCGTGAAGGTCTTATCCTCGTTGAAGGTGAACGAAGCTGCGCCCTCCTTGATGCCGATAAACGAGTAGGCCTTCTCCAGACGGGTCGTTACGCTCGACTCCATGGCCGAACCACCGAGCGAGGAGAGGATGTTGTCGCTCTCGAACTTTACGGCGGGCTGTTTGTAGCTCCAAGTGCCATTCAGGGCAGCATCCGAGAGCGCACCGTTGGTTACCTTGTCGGCAATCTCGGTGATGGCCGAACCGGCTACCTGCTTCAAAAGATCACCCCACGACTGTGCCGAGGCGGTCGAAACGGTTGCTACGAGGGCAACCACTGCAATAATGAGTTTTTTCATCGTTTGTTTGGATTTTTTTGTGTGTAATTTGTGTTGTTATAATTTTTCCAATTCATCGAGCCACATGCGAGCCGAGGCATCCGAGGGCATACGCCAATCACCTCGCGGTGAGAGCGATACAGGGCCTACCTTCGGACCGTCGGGCATGGCCGAGCGCTTGAACTGCTGCGTGAAGAAGCGGCGGAAGAAGACCTTGATCCATCCGAGAATCGTCTTTCGGTCAAACTCCCCCGCAAAGGCCTTTTCTGCCAGGTAGAGAATCTTCCCCGGCGCGTAGCCCGCATTGATGAAGTGGTAGAGGAAGAAATCGTGCAACTCGTAGGGGCCGATCAGCTCCTCGGTCTTCTGCGCAATCTTTCCATCTTCGTTGGCCGGCAACAGCTCGGGGCTGACGGGCGTAGCCACCACATCGCGCAAGATCTCGCCGACGCGCTTGTTCTGCGCCTTCGAGGCGGCCCACTCCACCAGACGACGCACGAGCGTCTTGGGCAGCGTGCCGTTGATGCTGTACATCGACATCTGGTCCCCGTTGTAGGTAGCCCAGCCGAGCGCCAATTCGCTCAAATCACCTGTGCCGATGACAATGCCACCGGTCATGTTGGCAAGATCCATCAGAATCTGCGTGCGCTCGCGTGCCTGTGCATTTTCGTAGGCTGCACCGCGCTGCGAGGGGTCGATACCCAGGTCTTCGAAGTGTTGCAGACAGGCCTTGCGAATCGGAATTTCTCGAATCGTGATGCCAAGCAACTCCATCAGCTCCAGCGCATTGTGATAGGTGCGATCCGTCGTGCCGAATCCGGGCATCGTCACACCGATAATGCCCTTTTTATCCAGCCCCAGCTTCTCGAACGTGCGCACCACACCCAGCAGGGCCAGCGTCGAGTCCAAACCGCCCGAAATGCCGATTACGGCACACTTCGATCCGATGTGCTTCATGCGCTTGGCCAGGCCGTGCGACTGAATCTCGAACATCTCGGTGAAGTGCTCCTCCTCGCATCCCGCCTTGGGCAGGAAGGGCAGGGCGTTGATCGTGCGATCCAACTCGTCGTTTTGCAACGGTTCGGGCACCTCCATCTCGATGATGTTGTTCTCGCGCCCCGAGTCATTGACACGGAACGAGGTGTTGCGACGGCGCTCAAACTCCAAAAGTTCGATATCTACATCGGCAACGATCAGCTTCTCCTCCATCGAGAAACGATCCGTCTCGGCCAGCAGCTGCCCGCTCTCGGCAATAAAGGCCTTGCCGGCAAACACCAAATCGGTCGAGGATTCGCCAAAGCCGGCCGAGGTATAGACGTAGGCCGAGAGGGTGCGCTCGGATTGCTGGACAACCAGCTGACGCAGGTAGGCGTGCTTGCCCACCGCCTCGGGCGAGGCTGAGAGGTTGAAGATGACCTTCGCGCCATCCAAGGCCAGGCGCGATGAGGGTTGTTGCGCCACCCATAGATCCTCGCAAATCTCCACACCGAACTCCACGCCATTGACATCGAACAACAGATCGACACCGAAGTCGCAATCGATGCCGGCCACCTGGATCGTATCACCCACGATATCGGCACCCGACGTGAAGACGCGGTTTTCGTAAAACTCCGAGTAGTCGGGGATGTAGCTCTTGGGTACAACGCCCAAAATCTTGCCTTGCGAGAGGACTATGGCGCAGTTGTAGATGGCCGATCCGTGACGCAGGGGAGCACCCGCCAATACCACAATCGGGAGCTTGCGTGTGGCGCGAATCAGCTTGCAGAGCGCCTTCTCGGTCGCCTCCAGCAGGGTGGGTTGCAGCAGTAGGTCACCGCAGGTGTAGGAGGTCAGCGAAAGCTCCGGAAAGGCGATGATCTCCACACCGCGTTGTGCGGCCTCTTCCGTGAGCGCGATGATGCGCTCCACGTTGTAGGTGCAGTTGGCCACCTCGACATGAGGCACGGCAGCCGCCACCTTCAAAAATCCGTATTGGTTCATACGCTTTTATAACGATTTAGAACAGCTTTTTATTTCGCCCAAAGTTGTGCGAGGTTGAGGATCACCTGCTGTGCCTTCTGCATGGTCGTGAGCGAGCAGTACTCGAACTTGCCGTGGAAGTTCATGCCACCCGTGAAGAGGTTGGGGCAGGGGAGTCCCATGAACGAGAGACGAGCACCATCCGTACCACCGCGAATCGGGCGCACGAGGGGCTTCACGCCGGCCATCTCCATTGCCTCGATGGCGCGATCGATCACCTGCGGATGCGGCTCGACCATCTTGCGCATGTTGTAATATTGGTCTTTGAGGGTCACATGGACCGTCTCACCGCCATACTTGGCACGCAGGAAGTCCATAGCCGACCAGATGAAGCGCTTGCGCTGCTCGAAACGCTCGGCGTCGTGGTCGCGGATGATGTACGAGAGTTGTGCCTGCTCGACCGTGCCGGTCATACCCACGCAGTGGAAGAAGCCCTCGTAACCCTCGGTGTGCTCGGGACGCTCCCAGGCGGGCAGGAGTTGCATAAACTCACCGGCCAGCTCGATGGCGTTGATCATCTTGTTCTTGGCGTAGCCCGGGTGGACGTTGCGCCCCTGAAT
>CAYOEE010000009.1:0-17574 GCA_964402935.1 uncultured Alistipes sp.
GAAGTAAGCCCCGGATGGGTAGTACTAAGCGTACGTCCCATTCGGGGCTTGCAAGTATAGTGCGGAAGGTTCCGCATAAAATGGAAAAACTTAAATAGAGATGTCCAAGATCTCAAAGGTAATAACCCCCGCCGGCACGGTCACCTCGACAGACTCACCCTTTTTGTGACCCAGGAGAGCTTTGGCGATGGGGGTGCCAATGGCGAGCTTACCCTCGCGGAGATTGGCCTCATGCTCGGCCACGATGGTGTAGGTCACCTGCTTGTTGTTGTTCTTGTTCAGCAGGGTTACTTTGCTCAGGATCTGCACCTTGGATTTGTCGATCTTGGTCTCGTCGATCACGCGGGCATTGGCCAGCGTATCCTCCAACTTCGCGATGCGCATCTCCAAAAGACCCTGCGCCTCACGGGCAGCGTCATACTCGGCATTCTCCGACAGGTCACCCTTGTCGCGGGCCTCGGCAATTGCAGCCGATGCAGCGGGGCGCTCCACCGAGCGCATGTGGTCCAACTCATCCTTGAGCTTCTTGTAGCCCTCGGCGGTCAGGTAGATAATCTCTTGTGCCATAGTTATTTTTGTTTTTTAGTTTTCTAACACACAACAAAAAGAAGAATCCTGACCCTGCGACAGGTCAGAACCCTCATATATTCCAGGACAAAGGTACGACTTTTTTTCGGTTCTCCAAATTTTCGGCCACACAGATCATAAAAACATTCTTTTTATTGTGGGTATGTTTATTAGGCGGCCTTTTGCTCCTTGGGTGGGGCGAGTGATGCCAAAATCGCTTGGTCGGACAACTTCTTTTTCGGGTGTATGCGTCCCGCGCGGCCACACGCATGAAAAAGTTCACCCCTTGCACACGAAATTTATTTGGCTTTTCGTTACTTTTTGCGTAACTTTGCGCGATAATGCGCATTTATGTGCATCAATAAAGCTTTCAGAAAGAGATGAAACAACATTTTTTACAGTTCTTGGTGGCGTTTATGGCTGTCGCACTGACCGGTTGTGGCGGTATTCACGCCCTGATCAAAGAGGGTGATCCCGACCAGATCTACACCAAGGCGCTCGAATTTTACGGCAAGGAGAAGTGGAATCGCGCCTCGACCCTCTTCGAGAGCGTAGCACCCGTCTATATGGGTACTTCGCGCGAGGACTCGATCGCCTTCTACAACGCCCACTGCAAATACAAGAATACGGACTACGATACCGCCTCGCAGCTGTTGGACGAGTTCCGTCGTCGCTTTGGCCGCAGCGTCTTCATCGAGGATGCCGAGGGTATGTATGCCGAGTGCTTCTACCGTATGTCCCCGGGGCCTTCGCGCGACCAGACGATGACCAGCAAGGCCATTATCGCCATCAACGAGTTTATCTCGCGCTACCCCGAGAGCGACAAGGTGGAGGATTTCAAGAAGATCAACGACGAGCTGACCGTGCGTCTGCACGAGAAGACCTACCTGAACGCCTACACCTACTACAAGATCGGCCGTTACAAGTCGGCCATCGTGGCGCTGAAGAATGCCCTGCGCACCTACCCCGAGAGTGCTCGTCGTGAGCAGATTATGTATCTGATCGTCGATTCGAGCTACCGCCTGGCCGAGAACTCGATTGATTCGAAGCAGACGGATCGCTACCTGGCTATGCTCGACTCCTACCTCTCGTTCTGCGAGGAGTTCCCCGAGTCGGAGCACCGCAAGCAGGTGGACAAGTGGGCTGAGAATGCCCGCAAGTTCCTTGCCCGCAACGAGGCCGAAAAGAGTGAAGAAGAGTAAAGAAAAACAATATAATACTATGGAGATCAAAAAGAACATTCCGAACAACACCGTAACGCGCAAACTGGTGGATTTGGATCAGCCGACCGGCAACATTTACGAGTCGATCAACATCATCGCCCGCCGCGCCAACCAGATTTCGAGCGAGCTGAAGAGCGAGCTGACGCGCAAGCTGGCCGACTTCTCGTCGCCCACCGATACGATGGAGGAGACCTTCGAGAACCGTGAGCAGATCGAGATCTCGCGCTACTACGAGCGCCTGCCGAAGCCGACGATCATCGCCACGGAGGAGTTCCTCGATGACGAGCTCTTCTTCAAGGAGGGCAAATAACCGATCACCGCATCGGAGAAAACAACAACCCCATGGCAACCAACGCAAGCCGCCCTTTGGAGGGTCGGCACATCTTGCTGGGTATCACCGGAAGCATAGCAGCCTACAAGGCTGCCGTGCTTTGCCGTCTGCTTAAACGCGAAGGCGCCGAGGTGCAGGTCGTCATGACCGCCCTCGCCAAGCAGTTCATCACACCCCTGACGATGGCCACCCTCTCGCGTCGTCCGATTCTGGTCGAGTTCTTCGACCCCGAGAACGGGCAGTGGAATTCGCACGTTTCGCTGGGTGAGTGGGCCGACCTGATGCTCATCGCCCCCGCGACGGCCAACACGCTGGCCAAGATGACGGCCGGCGTAGCGGACAACCTCCTGCTGACGACCTATCTCTCGGCACGTTGTCCCGTGATGGTCGCTCCGGCCATGGATCTCGATATGTATGCCCACTACACCACGCAGCGCAACCTTAAGGAGCTGAGCGAGCACGGTGTGGGAATCATCGAGCCCGGATCGGGTGAGCTGGCCAGCGGTCTGGAGGGCAAGGGTCGTATGGCCGAGCCGGAAGAGATCGTGGAGCAGCTTAAGCGCCACTTCACCGAAAAAAAAAAGCCTTTAGTCGATAAGCACTTTGTCGTCACGGCCGGTCCTACGATCGAGCCGATCGATCCCGTGCGCTTCATCTCGAACCACTCGTCGGGCAAGATGGGTTATGCCATTGCCGAGGCGTTGGTCGATGAGGGGGCGCGCGTAACGCTTGTCAGCGGACGCACCTCACTCGCTGTACCTCAGGGCGTTGAGCGCATCGACGTACTCTCGGCCGAGGAGATGTATCACGCGACGGTCAAGGCCTTCGAGGAGGCTGATGGAGCGGTGATGTGTGCCGCCGTGGCCGACTACACCCCCGCAGAGGTTGCCACCGAGAAGCTCAAAAAGTCGGATGCCGACCTGCAAATTCCGCTCAAGCGCACGCGCGACATCGCCGCCGAGCTGGGGCGCAACAAGGGGGCGAAGGTGCTCGTAGGCTTCGCCATGGAGACCCAAAACGAGACCGTCAATGCCACGCAGAAGCTCGAAAAGAAGAATTTCGACTTCATCGTCCTCAACTCGCTGCGCGAGGAGGGTGCCGGCTTCCGTGGCGACACAAATCGAGTGACGCTCATCGACCGCAACGCCCGTGAGGAGCTTCCGCTCCTGACGAAGCGCGAGGTGGCCGAGCGCATCGTGCAGAAAATCGAACAGCTACTCCCCTAACCCCGTTTGCCATGTTACGTCGCCTTACGGTTGAGAACTACGCCCTGATCGACCACCTCGAATTGGAGCTGGACGAGCACCTGAACATCCTCACGGGTGAGACGGGTGCCGGTAAGTCGATTCTGCTGGGCGCACTCTCGCTCCTGCTGGGCGCGAAGAATGAGGGTTCGGCCATGAAAGATGCCACGCGCAACTGCAAGGTGGAGGGTACGTTTGACCTCACGGGGTTGAAGTTGGAGCCGTTTTTCGAGGAGATGGAGCTGGACTACGAGGAGGAGACCACCCTCACGCGCCTGATTACCCCTGCTGGTAAAAGTCGCTCGTTCATAAACGATATGCCCGTCCCCCTGACGACGATGCGCGAGCTGGGTGCTCGTCTGGTGGATATTCACTCCCAACACCAAAATCTGATTCTCTCCTCGGAGGAGTTCCGCACCGAGGCCCTTGATACGGTGGCCGGCAACGGCGCTTTGCTGGAGCGTTACACGACCGCCTACACGGCTCTGCAAGCGGCTCACCGACAACTGCAAACCTTGCGCGCAGAGGCCGAGACGGCACGACGCAACGAGGAGTGGTTGCGCTTCCAATGCGAGGAGTTGGAGGCCGCCAAATTGCGCGCCGGCGAGCAGGCCGAGCTGGAGGCGGAGCTGGTGGTGCTCGAAAATGCCGACCGCATCGGGGAGCTTTTCACCACCCTGCGCAACGACCTGGATGCCGACGAAACGGGCATCTTGAGCCGCCTGAAGGAGGGCGAGCAGGGGATGCGCCAGATTGGCGCTCAGTTTGCTCCCGCCGCCGAATACGCCGAGCGGCTGCGTTCGGTGCTGGAGGAATTGAAGGATTTGAATCGCAGCATGGCCTTCGATACGGAGCGCCTGGACAGCGATCCCGAGCAGCTGCAACGCAAAACCGCCCGCCTCGATGCCCTCATTGCCCTGCAACAGAAACACCGCACATCGGACGAGGCCGCACTGATTGCCCTGCGCGATGAGTGCCGTCGCAAGCTCGACGCCATCACCCACTCCGATGCCCAAATCCGCCAAGCGGAGGAGGCTCTCCACGCACAGGAGCAGCAGACCCGTGCCCTGGCCGAAGAGCTTCACCTGACCCGCCAAAAGGCCGCAGCCCCCTTTACGAAGGAGATTCTTGCCACCCTCATGCAGCTCGGCATGGCCGAGACACAGTTCGAGGTGGAGTTCTCGCCGCGCGAAATGGGGCGCACAGGTGCCGATAGTGTACAATTCCTCTTCACGGCCAACCGCACCACCCGCCTGCAACCGATCGAACGCATCGCCTCGGGCGGTGAGCTTTCGCGCGTGATGCTCGCCCTGAAGGCACTCCTGGCACGACGGATGCAACTCCCCACGATTCTCTTTGACGAGATCGACACGGGCGTTTCGGGACGCATTGCCGATGCCATGGGTGAAATTATCGCCCGCCTCTCGACCACGATGCAGGTAGTCGATATTACGCACCTGCCACAGGTCGCCTCGAAGGGGCATACCCACTTTGTGGTCTACAAGGAGGAGGGGCGCACCTACCTGCGTCGCCTCACGGACGAGGAGCGCGAAACGGAGATCGCCAAGATGCTGTCGGGTGCCGAAATTACCGAGGCTGCCCGCGCCCAAGCAAGGATCTTGTTAGGCAGATAAATCATGTGGAAAAGCTATCTATATTTGGCTGCGGCGATTGTCTGTTAGGTCGCCTGGGGCGTATTGCTCAAATATACCGAGCAATTTACCCGCCCACTGGCTACCATAGCGACGCTTATTACCTACCTCGGTGCCCTCTATTTCCTAACACACTCACGGTTCGAACCATACCCGTAGGTATTGCCTACGCCATCTGGGCGGGCACCGGCATGGTTTTCATCGCCCTATTGGGTGCGGCGTTGCATAAAGAGCAGTTAGATCTGCCGGCCGTAATCGGCTTGGTGCTGATTTTAGCGGGAGTACTCACCATCAATCTCTTCTCAAAATCGGTATCACACTAACTACAGAGGGTTCTTTCAACACTTTTTTGCATTTTTATTTGCACCAAAACAAAAAAACATCTATATTTGCACTCCGATTGGCGATCAGAAGTCAATCACATGGTGGATGTAGCTCAGTTGGTTAGAGCGTCGGATTGTGGTTCCGAAGGTCGAGGGTTCGAGCCCCTTCTTCCACCCTGAAAATTGCAGAAAACGCTTGGAGGTTTGCTCCAAGCGTTTTTCTTTTTATTTCTCGGCGGAGTCAATCTCATGCAGAAGTTGTTTCACGGCGGCCTCCAGCTGTTCATCGCGGCCTGTCACAACCAGCTCCTTCGTATTCTCGACCTTCACGTCGGGTTCCAACTGCTTGTTCTCGAGGTACGAGCCATCAGCCGTGCGATAACCCACCACCGGAATACCGAAATAGAGCGACGGATCCTGCAACGTCTCCCAATTGACGCTCGTCATCGTTCCCGGCACGGGCATACCGACCAGCGAGCCGATCTTCTTATACTTATAGACCCAAGGTGTGCCGTGCGCATTCGAGTAGTTCGCCTCGCCCATGATCATAATTGAAGCCTTATTCCAACGGCGCGAGGGCATATCGCAGGCATCCTTGCCACGCACCTCCTGCGTGAGGTACTTCTCGCCGCTGAAGAGCACCTCGATATCCTCGTGCATACGACCACCGCCATTGAAGCGCGTGTCGATCACGATACCCTCGGTCTTGTTGTAGCGACCCAGGATGTCGGAGTAGATAGTGCGGAAGCTCGGATCGGCCATCGACTCGATATGCACATAGCCCAGGCGGCCACCCGAGAGGCGCTCCACCTCGGCAGCGGCACGCTTCACCCAGCGCTTGTAGAGGAGCGTCGAGCCTACCTCGCGCGAGATGGGTTTCACAACCTCCTCGACCTCCTCGCCCGTCGATTTACGGATCGTAATCAAGGTGCGTTTACCCGCCTTACGATTCAGCATCGGGAAATAATCCTCACCCGCCTTAATCGTCTGACCATCAATAGCCGTAATCATATCGCCGGCTGCCAAATGCGACGAGGTGCGATCGAACGGGCCACCGTCAATCACCTCCGCAACGAGCAGACCATCACCCGTGTGATCCGCATCGAAGATAAGACCCAGGTCGGCCGTCACATCCGCCGTCGAAGAGGCGGGGGCGCGATAGCCGCTACCCGTATGCGAAACATTCAGTTCGCCCAACCACTCGCTCAGCAGCTCGGCAAAATCGTAGTTATTGCCTATATGGGGCAGGAATTTCGCGTAGGCATCGCGCAACATCTCCCAATCGACCCCGTGCATCTTCTCGTTGTAGAAACGAGCCTTCTCCTGGCGATAGACGCGATCGAACATATAGTCGCGCTCGGCGGCTCGATCCAGCATCAACTCGGCCGAGACCGTGATCGGATCCAACTTCTTCGAGGCCGGCTTGAGTTTCATGGCACGTCCTCCGAGCAGGTAGAGCGTCGTCTGCTTCTCGTCCCAAACCATGCGTCCCGAGGCGGCACCGATCTTTGTCGGCGTGCGCTTCTCAAGATCCAGCTGCCAAAGCCCCATCGGGCCTTCGTAGGCAGCCTGGTAGTAGAGCATCGTTCCCTCCTTGTTGAGCGCCAAAGCTCCCAGCTGCGAAGAGGTCGGTGTCAGGCGCACAATGCGGTCTTCGATGTTGCGCAACTCAACCACGATCTCCTTCTTGGGCTTAGCCGCAGGCTTCTTCTCGCCCTCTTTCTTGTCGGCCTCTTTCTTGTCGGCCTCGCCCTTCGGCTGATTGTCGCCCTTGGCGAGTTTCTCGATCTCCTTCTCCAGCTCGCGCTCCTCCTTCGTCAGGCGGAAACGGTCGTAGGCCTCGCGGTTGAGAAAGACAATCATGGCATCGCGCAACGTACCCCACGAGGCGTGGTTACGCATACCGTAGCGCTCCGAGGTAAAGAGAAGGGCATCACCACCCAGCACCCACTGGGGCGAGGAGTCGGTGTAACCGCTGTTCGTAAGGTTGTGGATCGGCTCTCCACCGGCGGTCGAGACGATACCGATATCGGTGTAAGGCTCGTGGCCGTTGCCCGTATAGCTCATTGCGAACCACTTGCCGTCGGGCGACCAGCTGTAATTAAAGCCACCGGAGGTCGAATAACACTGCGAGCCATCGGTAATCTGGCGCGTCTTTCCCGAAGCGAGATTGAGCACCATCAAACGATCGCGGTTCTCGATGTAGGCGATCTCCTTCCCATCGGGCGAGAAGTGCGGCACACGTCGATCGAGTTTATTATCCTTGAAGAGCGGTTTCTCGACCACGGTCGTGGCATAGGCGAAATTGACATCCTCCTTGCGGCTCAGCTCAGCCGTGAAGATCTGCCACTTGCCGTCACGCTCCGAGGCGTAGCAGAGCTTGCGACCATCGGGCGAGAAGCAGACATCGGCCTCGGCCGCTGCCGTGTGGGTAATCTGCTTGGTGGTGGTGTAGTCGGTCGAGGTGACAAAAATTTCACCGCGGAAGACGAAGGCAATCTGCTTGCCGTCGGGCGAGAGAGCGGCATCACCACCCATGCGAACGGGAAGCAACTGGCGATCGGTCGAAGTATCGTCCGAAGTCATCGTAACGGCCAACTTGCGCGCAGCCGCGCCCTCCTTTTTCAGGTAGATATCGCCATCGTAGGTGTAGCACAGCGTACCATCTGCGGCCACCGAGAGGAAACGTACCGGATGCGTTTTGTGGTTCGTCAATCGCTTCACGGCCGTAGGATCGGCCAGATAGGTAGCATAGACGTTGAACGAACCGCCCTGCTCGCTAAGGTAGTAGAGCGTCTTCCGTCGGCCGAGAGGCGGGGCTGACGATCTTCGCCCTCGAACGAAGTGAGCTTCGTGTGCTTCACACCGTCGTAGAGCCACAAATCACGCGTAATGGAGGAGGTGTGGTGCTTGCGCCACACGTTCTCACCGCCCTTGCAATCCTGATAGACAAACTGCTGACTTTGGCCGACAAAGCTCACCTCCTCGGCCGGCGTAGCCAACACCTGACGCGGGCGACCACCCGTGCGACTAACGGCATACAGCTCGGTCATCGAGCTTTTCGGGAAGAGGGCACTGGCAGCAGGATCCTCGATGGCGGCCGTGAAGAGGATTTCCGTCCCATCGGGCGTGTAACACCAAGGGGTCTCCTTGGCCGAGTGGGTCGTCACGCGACGCGGCTCACCACCCGTTACGGGGATCGTGTAGAGGTCGAAATTACCGCGACGATCCGACGCAAAGGCGATCTCGCGTCCATCGGGCGAAAAGACGGGGGCGTAGTCGTAGGCGGTGTTCGAAGTGAGCTGACGCGCCTCGCCACCGGCGCTCTCAACGACCCAAAGATTCCCCTTGTAGCTGAATACGACCTGCGTTCCATCGGGCGAAATCACGGGATAGCGCAACCAGCGCGGCGTGATGGCCGTGGCCGACAAGGCCCAACAAAGCAGAGCAAAAAGCAGGGTTAAACGTTTCATAAGCATGGTGTATTTGGATTAGTTACTTTTTTCGCTCCCCGAAAACGGGAATACTTTACAAAAATAGTAAGAAAAATTCGAAAATACTACTGATGCGATAATTCAGTGCAGCCTTTTGGTTACCCATCGGGCAACAATTTTGGGAATGATTATCACACCTTCCCAAGCGAGCTTTGCGGTGTGGCAATCATTCCCAAAGCCACCTTCAGTGGCGCAAAAGGCTGAAAACGGAGGGTTAAGGTAAATTCTTAAGAAAATAGAAGGAATCAGACTCTTATAAGCGAAAGCACTATCCGAGAAAGGGCTACTGCACCGGATAAAGATGATCGAAGGGGATAAAAAAAAGGCACTTTTCGGAACAAGGATTCGGCCAATTTGAAAATAGGTTGTATCTTTGTGTCCTCATTAAATTTGCTACAAGATGATACAGAATCCGCTTCACATGATTGCCGAGGAGCAGTTTTCGATCGGCGAGAGTGATTTTTCGTTCTTCGATAGTTACAGCGGGCGCCTGGAAACGGGGGCCGTTGTCCTGTGCCGCAAGGGACGTGCTTCGCTCCTGCTGGACGATGCGTCGCACACCCTCAAGCGTGGCGATACGCTCTTTCTTCTGCCGAGTACGATCCTGCACTGCCGACAACGATCGGCCGACTTTGAGGTGCGCTTTTTCGCCTTCTCGGCCGAACTCTTCGCGGAGGCCTCCTACCGTCTTCCGATTGAGTTTATGCGCCTGCTGAAGTTCAATCCGATCCAGCATCTCAATGCCGAGAATTTCAAAAAGGTGGGGCTTTGGTTGCAAATCATCGAATATTCGTACCGCGATCGGGAGAATCGCTTCCGCAATATCATCATCAAAAACCGCCTGCAAAACGCCTTCCTGGAGGCCTACGACCGTACTTTGCGGATGCCGAACGAGCAATTCAGTCCTTCGGAAAACACCTCGCGCCAGCAGGAGATTTTCACGCGCTTCGTGGGTTTGGTGGGTACGCATTACGGCGAGGAGCGCGAGGTGGCCTACTATGCCGAACAGCTCTGCATCTCGACCCGCTACCTCTCGACCATCGTCCGCTCGGTGACAGGCAACACTGCCAAAGCGATCATCGACCACATGGTGATCCTGGAGATCAAAAACCTGCTGCAAACCACCGATCTCTCGGTGCAAGAGATCGCCTACCGCCTCCACTTCCCCGACCAGAGCTACCTGGGACGCTTCTTCCGCAAACACACCGGAGAGTCGCCCTCGCGCTTCCGCCAAAAGATCAAGTAAGAGAAAAACGAGAGCGTGCCCAACAAGTTTTATGGACACGCTCTCCTTGATAGAAGTTATTTAGCGTCGTTGGGCGGTACGTTCAAAGTAACGCTCCAGCACCAGCAGCGAAATAAGTTTCTCACGCCTACGGTCGAAGAACTGCTCCTGCCACTCGTGGGCATGGCGGATAATCGCCTCGGCCTCGTCGGGGTGGTCGATATAGTATTGGAGGCGCTCCTCGAGGTCCGAGTAGTCGGGCTTAATCTCGACATAATGGTAATTCGGAATCAGGCGTCCCTCCATATACCAGGTCTCATAGACCGGTTTAGGCATCACGGCCAACGAGTTTGAGGACATCACCCACTTCAGGTTCGTGGCGACATCGTTGCCCTCCAGGCACATGATAAATTTGTAGCTCAGGTGGTCATACTCCGAGATATGGCCCTTGATCCACTCCTCCTTGACCACGGGGGCCCGGTTGCTCACGCCGATATCGCACAGCGGATGGCCGAAATACTTCTCGACAAACCGTAGGCGCACCACATGGTTCTTATGCGGGTAGTTGATATTGGCGCGGAAGATGACCCGATTCTCCTTCTCGCGGAACGGAATCTCGTCCCTCAGGAACATGAAATGGCGATGCTTATCGAGGTTCAGCACCACGGCATTGCCTCGCTCCCCCTCGGCAGGGCGACTCTTGAGGATCGAGGGGCGATCGGGCACCTCGGTCACATCACCCGGCTCGATATTCCACAGCAGGCGATCGTCAAAGAAGCGCGTATGCTCGTAGCTGTCGAAGAAGTAGGCCGACTGAATCGTCCCGACACGATGCTCGGAGAGGGGTTTCAGCCCCGCGGGGGTGGCATCGAGCTGCTCGAGTTGGCAGTAATAATCGACACGATCGCGGATATAGTCCCAATCGGGGCGTGCCTCAGCCTCTTGAAGCAATCGCTTCAGGCGACGCTGCGTGATCCACTTCGGGGTGTAGTAGCGCCAAAAACCGCGCACGAAATAGAGCGGTTTAGGGGCTTTGTGGTGGAAGATGCGATTCCAAAAGTTCGGTTTCATAGTGCCAAGATACAAATTATTTTTCAACTTTCTACTTTTGGTGCTCGACATGCACAAAATCGAAGTCGGCATACCCCTCCGAGCCTACTACCTGAGGCGATAGGCAGAAGATGCCCGTTTTAGCACCGATCCAAAGGCCGGGGGCAACCGGATAGCTCCCGCCCAGCGATACGAAGTGCTCGCCATCGAGGCTATAGGCGTAGCTGCACGAAGAATCGGCATGCAGCTTCACACGCAGGAAAATGCGGTTCGAATCGACCGCCACGTCGGCCTCAACCTGCGGACGATTCGGGAATTTATCCCCCTTACCGCTATAAATGCGCACGCGATTCGCCTCCCCGACCCGCTCCAGAGCAATGAAGGTATAGGGATTGCCATGCATCACCAGGCCGGCACGGTCGCCCTCGCACGCAAAGTGCGCTTCGAGGCAGGTGGTCACCATCGGCTCCTCCTCGGCCACCTTCTGCAACAAGAGGTTGCCCGCATAGTGGAGGTTGCCCTCCTCCGAGGGGCAAGCCGTGGCATAGAGGCGCATCCACCCCCGACGAGCCGTGAGGGAGTACCAAGCTGCCTGCTCGTGGGCGTGCCACTGCCATTGCAGTCCCAACTTTGTACGGTCGAACTCATCCGAGGTTTGCGGAATCTCGATCGGCCACGAACGTCCCACATCAGGTTTCTTGCCACCCAAAAGGGGCGTACCGATGCCGTCGCCGTCCGAGTCTTCGCCAATCACGATCCAATCATCCGCCGTCCAGCGAGCCGGTTGCAGGTGGCAGACACGGCCATAGATACCGCGCGACTGAAAGTGCATAAACCACCACTCACCCGCCTGCGTTTCGACCAAACCGCCCTGATGCGGGCCGTTGATGCCGATATCACCCGCCTGCAAGACGCGACGCGCCTCGTAGGGACCATAGATATTTTTCGAGCGCAACACCGTCTGCCACCCCATTTCGACACCACCCGCCGGAGCGAAGATGTAGTAGTAGCCGTTGCGTTTGATGAACTTCATACCCTCCAAAATGGGGTTTTCCTTCGTGTCGTGATAGACCGTCACACCGCTATCCAACAGACGCAGTCCATCCTCCGACATCCGATGTACGATGGCCGGCCCGCCACGGTGGATGCTATGCACCAGGTAGGCCCTCCCGTCCTCGTCCCACAGGGGGCAGGGGTCCTCCCACTTCACCACATCGAGCACCTGATGCAGTTTCCAGCGCCCCAGGGGATTCTTCGCGCGCGCCACAAAGAGTCCGTCGTTCGGCGTGCAGAAATAGACATAAAACATCCCCTTGTGGTAGCGGATCGAGGGGGCCCAAGAGCCCTCTCCATGTGCCGGGTGTTTGTACTTATCGTGTGGCAGGCGGTCGTAGATGTGGTTCACGATGCGCCAATTGACCAGATCCTTCGAGTGCAGGAGCGGAATACCGGGCAGGCAGGTAAAACTCGAAGCAACCATCCAATAATCCTCCCCCACGCGAATCACATCCGGATCCGAGTAGTCGGCAAAGAGAATCGGATTGCGGTAGGTGCCGTCCCCTTGATCGGGAATCCATTGAGCCTGCGCCGTCGCACCAACAAGCGCGAGTAACAGGGCTATGACGGTTCGTTTCATGGTTCGATGTCGTTGGTCGTAAAACAAAGATACGAAAAAAAGCCGACAACCTCAACGGGTTATCGGCTTAAATTGCGTATCAAAAGTTTTGGCTACTTCTCGGCCAGTGCAGCACGCAGTTTTTCGGGGAATTTGCCCTTGATTTCGCGCTCCATCGAGAGGATCATCGACGTAATGGCGCGAGCCGACGACGAGCCGTGGCCGATCATTACGGGGGCGTTGATACCGATCACGGGCGTACCACCCACCGACTCGTAGTTCATCTGCTCCCAGAAATCCTGCCGGTAGTAGAGCTTCGGGATGATGCGACCCAAGACGGGGCGCAGGAAATTCATCACGCGGGGCTTGCCGCCACCGAGCTTGAAGTTGATGCGATAGAGCGCCTCGGCCATCTTGAGGATCGTGTTACCCACAAAACCGTCGGCCACCACCACATCGGGATCCGGGCCGCCATAGGTACCCGTAAAGATGTACGACGACTCGACATTACCCACGAAGTTGATGCGCTTATCGGCCTTCAGCAGGTCGTAGGTCGCCTTGGCCTGGGCATTGCCCTTGCCCTCCTCCTCACCGATGTTGAGTAGCGCCACGCGGGGATTCTCGATACCCATCACCGCCTGGGCGTAGATCGAGCCGAGCAGGGCATATTGCGCCAGCACCTCGGGCTTGGCATCCACGTTCAGACCTACGTCGAGCACCAGGCCGCGACGGTTGATGAGCTTCGGGATGAGCGACGAGATGACGGGGCGAATCACACCCTCCACGGGCTTGATGACCATCGTCGAACCTACGAGCATGGCACCCGTCGAACCGGCACTTGCGAAGCCGTCAATCTTTCCCTCTGCGAGGTGGTTGAAGCCCACCGTGATGCTCGAATCGGCCTTCGAGACGAAGGCTTTGGCGGGATGGTCGCCCATCTCGATCACCTCGGTTGTGGCCACGATGTCGAAGTTTTCGGCTGCACACTTGTGCTTGGCAAGCAATTCACGGATACGCTTCTCGTCACCAAAGAGGACGATGCGGCTATCCTGCCCAATCTTCTTAAGCGCCATCACGGCACCCTCCACAGCCACTTCGGGAGCAAAATCGCCACCCATGGCATCAATACCGATTTTAATCATAGTGTTGGATGTTCGTTTTCAAATCAAAAAAAAGAGCCATCGGCACACTTCGCGTGGCTCGAACGGCTCTTTGTTTTTTGAGGAGTGACCTCCTCACTCACTTGAGAAATTTACTCGAAAAAGTTCCGCGAAGGAGGATGATGTGACGATTTTTAGGCTTGCGCTGCTTCGTTATGCGGAGCATACTGACGTATGTGAGCAATAACGAAGTGGCGCGTAACGCCAAAATCGGCCATCAGGCTTCTTCGCCGAAAAATTTACTCGGCCTTCTTCTCAATCGCCAACTTACCACGATAGAAGCCACACTCGGGGCATACACGGTGGTAGAGGACTGCGCTGCCGCAGTTCGAGCAGGTTACAACCGTCGGAACGACAGCCTTGTAGTTCGTTCTTCTCTTGTCTCGGCGGGTCGACGAAACTTTGTGTTTAGGATGTGCCATTTTACAATGTTACTTTTATTAGTTTAACGTTTTTGTTCTATCACTTTTCGGGTTGGAGATACCCTGCTAATCTTTCTGTTCCATTTGCGCCTTGAGAGCCGCGAGTTTCTCCCACTCGTCGGACGGCTCCTCGCTCTTCGAGGCACGTTGCTCGATCGCCTCCAGCTCCTCCTCCGTGCCGATCGTAAGGCGCGAGAGCATCTGCGGATCACACTCACCCTCCTTGTGCACGCGCTGGTAGGGCAACGAGAGAATCACGCTCTCGTAGATGTATTGCGCCAAATCGACCTCCGACTCCCCCGGATAGAGCCACATGACCTCACCGTCATACTCCAACTCCTCCTCGGAGAACTTCACCACGAGGCTTCCCTCGTAGTCGATGGCCAAGGAGCAATCCTCCAGGCAACGATCGCAGGGAACAACCACCACGCAGGCGATCTCGACATCACACACGAGCTGCGTTTCGCTCTTCGTAAGTCGCACGCGCGCCTCGCCTTTGCCACCCTTGATTTCGGGATTCTCGAATGCCTCAAACAGACGATCCGAGATCGCAAAAGCGAAGTCGTGATCCCCGTTCTTCAGCCCTCTGAAGGCGATTTTGTAGTCATTCAACTGCTCCATAGCAAGCACAAGTGCACATAATTAGTCCGCAAATTTACGAAAAATTCGAATAATTGCAAACTTTTGCAGGGAGTTTTCAACCAAAGTGGGGTGATAACAAGGATTTTGTATTAACTTTGCCTCGAAGAGAAACGAAAAGCCATGGCAAGCGAGAAGGTCTATCAAATCACACTTCACTGCTCCTACAAGGAGTGGTGGCGCTACAACGCACAGATGCAGTGCGGCAGTTATAACGAGGCGGGTGAGCAGGTCGGATTCACGGCCGAGAGCCGCATTGTGGCCGAGGTGGGCGCCAATCTGAAAGAGCCGCCGACAAGCTACAAAGCCACGCCGAAGCTCTCGTTAAAGAGCACTCCCTGCCACCGAGCACGCTTCTTGATCTACATCCTCCCCCACACCCTCCCCGCAGAGAGCCGCCTGGAGGAGGTTACCCCCTTCAATCTGAAGATCGCCATCGCGTGCAACGGTCAGGAGCTACGCACCGAACAATATGCGGTAAACCCCTGGAGCGGCGCTTCGATCGAGCTGCAAGAGGAGTAGCCAAAGGGCCTATAAGACCTATGGGACCAATGAGGCCTATGGGGCTTTGGTGGCGACCCATAGGTCTTATAGGCCTCATAGGCCTTTTTTATCCTTTACTCTTTCGGAATACTCGAGGTCTTGACCTTGAAGAAGTTATTGGCACCCGTATCCATCACGCGGTATTCGGGGTGATTACCCCACGAGGCGGGTTCGTCGTAGATCGACATATCCTCGCCCGTATCGTTCGAAATGTAGGGCGAAATCAGCTTCTGCCACCCCTTCACGCGAGCCACACTGCCCTCCATCTTGAAGAGTTCATCGCTCTGACACAACTCGTGGAGCGCCTTGAGATACATGGCTCGCCACTCGGGGTACTCCAAGATTTTGGCAATCAGCTTGCGGCTGTTATCGCCCCACTTCGTGGGGTCTTGACGACCGGCGTCGATATAGTTTGACGTACCAAGCGTATTGTCATAGTCGTAGGGGATGAAGAAGAACTTGTAGTCGTACTTATCCGAGGAGTTGAAGTAGATGTAGTAGTTGTTCTGACCGCACCAATAGTCGTCCCACATTCCCACAGCCACATTCACGGCGTAGGTCTTAAGCAGCAGCTCCACATCGGTCACCTGCTGAATCCAGGTTTTGAAACTCTCGCCCGTCTTGCCTTCGAGTTTGAGGATGAAATCCTTCAGCTGCTCCTTGGCGGCCGTGAAGTTGTCGGTGTTGGTCTTGAGCGTGTAAGGCGGATTCTGCGTGCCGACATTGTCATCCGACCAAAAGTCGCCGTCGTTGGTCGAGTTCAGACCCGCACCCCAGGCACACTTCCACAGGTTATGGTCGGCCGAGCCGAAGAGCTCCGTGCGGTTTTCGAGGTAGGTCTCGTCGATAGCCTCCAGCATCTCATAGACGCCGAAATAGGCCTCCTGCTTGTCCCCCTCGACATGGAGCCACAGACGGCCGTAGGAGGTCATAATGCCCGCCTCGATGCCGTAGCGACGGAAGAGGTTGTAGCAATACATCTCGCGGACATAGGTCGGGTCATCCTTGCACCACTTGAGGTGGATTTTGCGCACACCGCCCAACTCGTGGGCATCGTCCTTCACGAATTTGCGCAGGTTGAGCATAAAGTGCACATGACGCCAATCGGCCGCATCGGTCTTGTGCTGCTCCCCGGCATTTCCCTCCGGACGACGGCGCGAGGTGTTACCCCGGAGGCGCAGACCGGCATCCGTAAAGGCGTGCGTAGTACCCTCCTTCGTGAAGGTGGCGTCGCAATGGATATACTCGTCGGTATCCTTGTTCTGATCATAGCAGGCCAGCAGGCGATTCCACTCCGAAAGCGACACCTTGACGTGAATCTCGGGCAGGGCCTCGAGGTCGAAGATGTAGGCACGCCCATCCTCCACGGCATTGGGGTCTTTGGGCTTTTCGTTCGGCTCGGTAGCCTCGAAATCGACCTCCGTGTGGAGGAAGGGGGTTTTTGCAGTGGCTATCTCGTTGCTGCGCCCCGGAGTGGGTGTCGTGACCACCTGCCACGATCCGCCATCGCTTATGCGGGCGGCAACATCGAAGGTGTGCTCCACCGCCTCATCCCACGCATCCACAGCACGGGGATTTTCAAAAGCCGAATTGACGAAGTAGTCGAGGCGGTTACCCGCGGCATCGTGCAGCTCCAGAAGCAGGGACTTCGAGCCGGAGATACCCGTAGCGCTCACGCCCAGCTTCATGCCCAGCGATACGGGATCCTGCCCCTTGCAACCGATCACGGCAAAACCACCCGCCGGCAGCATCGTACCCTCGGCAATCACAAAGTCGGCCGACTTCTCCGCATTTTTCAGGTAGCCCTCGTTATTCTTGTAGATGCGCATCCCCGAAAGATCGCACGGATACTCCGTGGGGTTGTATAGCTCGATGTATTTCGAGGCCGTATTCACCTCATTCAGCACCACACGGGCATCCCCCTCGGGAATAGGCCGATCGCCCTCATCGCCCGAACAGCCCACCAAGGCCCAGACGAGTATCGACAAATAGAGAAGTCTTTTCATAAGCTGACGTATATGCTTTTTGCAAAGATAATTAAAAGAGAGCAAAAGGCAAAACGAGTAAAGTAACTTAAGGTGACTTA
>CAYOEE010000010.1:0-17337 GCA_964402935.1 uncultured Alistipes sp.
AAACAGAAAACAGAGTAAGAGTGACGGATGGTAGACAAACCAATAGGGCAAATAACAAAGCATGAATTTCAGGTTGATGGCAAAGAGCTTGGTGGTCGGCATCACCTTCTTGATGCGGTTGTCCACCAGGAATTGCGGCAACGAATCGACGGCATCAATCTCGGCCTGCGTGTAGTACGGAATCTCGTCGTCGTCCTCGAAGGTCGGCAGTTCGCCTTGCAGGTAGTTCACCGACAAAACCAGCGTATCGAGTCCCCATTTGATCAGATCGACCGGAAATTCCGTTTCGTCGATCAAACCACCCAGGTCGGTGCGCACCGTGTTGCTCAAATCATAGACGGCCGAACGGCGGTTGGCGTTCATAATGAGCGTCTTGAGATTCGGGAAGTTCTCCTTGGTCAGCAGATCGGGCACACGCTGGAAGTTGTTCGAACCGATGTTCAGATACTCCAGATTTTTCAGGTTCTTGAACGAGGGATGTAACTCCGTCAGACCATAAGCACCCACCGTCAGACGCTTCAGTTGCGTCAGCTCCGAGAGGTACTCGCCCGTCGAAAGGCTGTAGAGGAACGTATTGGCGTTCGAGAAGATATAAAGTTCCTCGGCAGCCGTCAGGTAGCGCACCTCGAAGGGAATCGACTCCTTGGTAAAGAAGAGGAAGAACTCGGCATACTTCACGCGACCCACCTTCTCGGGGGTACAGCCCTCCATGCCCTCCTCCCAGAGGGTCACACCGTTCCACAGATTCATCGGGTCACCATTCTCCCAGCGTTTCTCCATCATATCGAGCGTGCGGGCAATGCTGAGCAGCGCCACCGAGTCACCGGCACGCGTACCCTCCTCGATCGGCTCGGCAGCCGTCTGCTTCACGTTCAAACCCTCCTGACGACTCAGCGTCACCTCGCTCTTGGGCTGGAATTTAATCGCAGCCAGACGCTCCTCGGGACGGGTATTGATATCCCAGCGGAAGCGGATATTCACCTCACGCGGACGCAGTCCGTTGGTCAGGTTCAGCTGGTAATTCTCGTTCGAGATCCAGTCTGCTTCGTCGGGAATCTCGACCTTGAAATCGACGTTGGATTTGACCCTTACGTCGAAGTAACGCGCATCGCTCTTGGCGTAGTTGGCCACCTCAATCTCCTCACTATCGACCTCGATGAGGTAGGGATAACCATCCTGGTTGATCACCACACGGCGATCACCCGAGCCCTCGTTGCTGCGAATACGCACCGTAGCCTGACGCGGCTCGGCCGTACGAGCCGAGTCGATCACAAAACGACAGAGGGTTGTACCACGGCCGTTGGCGGGCGAAATGGTCACCCACGGCTCATCGGTCGAGGCGGTCCAGGCACCCTCGGCGACCACCCGGATCGTCTCCGTACCTCCCACCTCGGTTACATGAATCTGATCACGATCCGTCTCGAAACCGACCGACTCGCCATCGCTCGAGCAACCCACCAGGGCTGCTGCAAGCATCATCATCCATATTGATCTATTTTTCATACTTCATCGCGTTTTATTCGAGCATCAGATCGCAATTCTTAATGTTCTGCGTTTTGTCGTAATAGAGAATATAGGCACCCACCTGCCAAGCATAACATATATCCGAGGCATCGAAGACGATGTTCGGGTTATCGCTGATGTCGAGGTAGTAGCAGAGGGTCGAAATCGTATCATTCACCTCACGCAGGTCGTTCGAGCCGAGGTAGAGGCCACGCAGACCAACGTGCTGATAGATACCCGTCGGCCACTCGCGCAGGCAACGACGGCCCTCGCTATCGCGCTGCGAGCGCACCGAAAGCACCGTCAGACCCGAAGCATCGAGCGGTTCGTAGGGGAACTCGCTGAACGAGTTGAACGAAAGATCGACACCATAGAGGTATGGCACGTTCGAGGAGTTCATCTCCCACGGCAGATCGGTCAGCTTGTTATACGAGAGGTCGAGCGAAACGAGATTGATCACCTCATCGCCCTCGAACGATCCCTTGGGGAACTCCTCCAGGCCACAGGCACGCAGCACGATGTAGGCGACCGACGAACCGGCCTTCCACAAGGCGGCAGGATAGCGCTTGAGGTTGTAGTTCTGCGACATGGAGAGCGTCTCGACCTTCAAACCGCGGTACGAGCCATCCTCCTCACCCTCGAAGCCCGTGATGTCGTTACCCGAGAAATCGACCGACTTCATCGTGAAGGTGCTCTTGGCCGAGAAGATGTTGGGGAACTTCTTCAGCTTGTTGAAGCTGACCGAGAAATTCTCCACATCGTCGTAGCCGCAGAAGTAGCCCTCCTCGTCCACCGGCAGCGACTCCAGCTCGTTGTGATCGAGGTAGAGCTGCAACGGAGCAATATCCTTACCCCAAGCCGGCGTGGTGCGGATGTTGTTGTAGGCGAAGTCCAAAAGACCGATCTTCTTCATGTTGCGAATCGAGAGCGGAATCTCCTCCAGGTTATTCTCGCGCATATAAAGAATCTGTATCTTCTCCTTCGAAGCACCCTCCGAGAGCGCCTTGAAGCCCTTCAGAGCCTCCTCGGCCGACCATTGCAGGTTGTTCGAAAGATTGACCGAAATCAACTCCGGCATCTCACCAAGCGCCACGGGGAACTTAGTCATCTTCGGGCAGTTGTAAATCTCCAGGTCGGTGCACGAAGTCAGCTCCTTCATCTCCTCGGGCAACGACTCCAGCTCGCTGTTGGCGATAAAGAGGGTCGAGAGCTTCTTCAGGTTACCGATCTCCTTCGGTAGCGACTTCAGGCCGTTGCAAATCGTACCGTGCTGCGTATCGTGCAGCACCAACGAGCGGGCAGCGCCCTTTTCGTCGATCAGTTCGCGCTCGGGGTACTTCTCGTAGTAGGCCGTGTTGGGGAGCGAAATCTGATGCTCGGCCAAGGCACGGGCAATCGGCTCCGAGAAGGGGGGTGCCGGGTGAATCATTTGCAGGTACTGCTTGTGATACTCCAGGCGGTTGGTCTGACGCTCGGCCAACGTCTTATCGCGGGCAATCGAGGGATCGTAGGTCAAAAGATTCGTATCGTTGTGCGTACCGAGGTACAACTCGACAAGCTCCGTGAGCTGGCCGATGGCGGGCGAAAGGGGGCCGCTGAAACCGAAGTTACTCAGGTCAATACGAGCCACACGGCCGTTCGAGTGCACCTGCACACCGGGCTGGGCGCACCACAAATCGGGATCCTTGTTAAAGTCCCAATTCACACCCGTGGCCTCCTCCTCGCCATAGTACGACCACTCGGGACCGTTCAGGCTCTTCCAAATCTCGTACAATGCATAGCAATCCTTCAGATAGGCATCGGCAGCGTGCAACTTCACGGGCACCGAAACCTCCGTCTTGCGGTTGTTACCCACCGTAAATTCGACCGCCTTGGGATTGTTTTCAGCCTCCAGAAGGATCTTGCTCGAATCGAAGAGTTCGTAGCTCAGCAGGCGATAATCACCGGCCATGAGCCATACGAGAGAATCGCACGCAAGCGACGAAGTCTGGTAACCATCCTCCACTTCGTCCGTTTCGTCGAAGTGAATCGAGAACTCGGTGGGGAGCTTCTCCAGGCGGCACTTGGTCTGCGAGGCGAGGTGCTCGACCGTAAGCGTTGCGAAGCTTACCTCATCGAACGTGTACTCGCGCTCGGCAACACGCGAAAGCTCCGAGAGATCCTTCGTCAGGGTAAATTGAGCCATACCGCGCGGCGTGACCGAGACCTGCAAATCGTACATCGTAAGACCGCCCATGACAACCTCCAGGGTGCGATCCGACTGCGGAGCACCGCTGTAGATCTCCTCCTCGTTTACGTCGTAGAGCGTAAAGGTCAGTACCTCGTAGTTACCCGTCAGGAGCTTCAATTTGTCGGAGCGCAGGCCATAGCGTGCCGCCTCCTCGCTGATGGGCAGCAGGTTGAGCGTCTGGGAGATGGTTGTTCCCTCGTACACCAAGGCCACCTTGACCTTCTTAGCCTCGCTGAGGTACTCCAGCGGAGCCTGAATACCTCGTGATGCCCCCTCCACGGAGGCCTCGCCGGAGAGTTTGAACTGCACATAGCCATAATCGTGGTCGCGGTTATCGACACCGCTGTCATCCGAGCACCCCACCATGAGGAGGGAGCCAAGAATCGCCACCAAGGCATAGATATATTTGAACTGTTTCATAGCGTTAATCATGATCGTTATTCATTGAGCAGGATACACTCGATCTGCGCGGCAATCGTACCCTCAGCCATATCGACATAGAGGGTCAGGTTGCTCTTCTGCCGGGTCGAGCCGGTCGATTTCAGGGTTACGGTCGCCTCCGTAGCACCCGTCTCGGGCCAATCGGGCATACAGGTCACCCAGGTCTGATAGGGCCATGCGATATAATAGGTCGGCACCTTCAACACCACCGTACCCGCCTGCTTGAGCGTGAGGCGATACTGCGGCACACCGCGATAACCCATATCGCCATCGTAGCTGTCGTCACCGGGCAGAATGGCGTAGAGCGTAGCACCCATCGCCTTGGCGGCATCACGATCCAGGAACGTCACAGCGCCATTCGGGTCGTAGAGATCGACCTCACCCGCCTCGGGATCCATCACACAGATGATCTTCACGATCACCTGCCACGAAGAATCGTAGAGGTTGATGATTCCGACGCCCTCCTCGGTATCCATCACCACGCGGATCGTGCCGTCACCGTTCTCCACAGCCGTCAGCCACTCGTTTTGCGAGATGAGCAGCTCGTAATCGGGCACGTTGAGCAGCACCGTCTCGTTGGCCGACTTGTTCGAGTAGGTCAGGCGATACTGCTTGACGCCCATCGCCTCGTCCTCCTTGCTGAAATCCTCGTCGCCCTCGACAATCGTCGCCAGCGAAGCGCCATACTCAGCAGCCAGCACCGGATTCACGAGCGATACGCTTACATCCGTATTGCCGCCACCGGGCTTGAACGACGGATCGAGCACGAAGTAGATCAGCGCCACGTTGCCACCTGAAGCATCCTTAAAGAGCAGGAACGCCTCATTTTCGCCCATATCGCCCGGGCAGGTATTGGGGAATTCGTCACCGAGGCGGCTCGTCACGCGACGATACTCCTCCACGCCGTAGGGGCTTTGCTCCACCGTCACCCAGCTACGATCAACGCCATCAAGCACCGAACCATCGTAGCCGTTGGTTTGCAGGATGGTCGTTCCGTCGAAGCCGATGATCTCCACGCTTTCGTAGGGCACATGGATCTGCAAATCGCCACCGTTCGAGCTTTCGTTCGTCGAGTAGGTCATCTTATAGGCGTGCTTCACATCGAAGGTGCTCCATACCCAGCTATCCTCCTCCAGGGCGGTAAAGTCACCACCATAGGCCTGCAAAGCCTCCAGCTCGACAATCGAGATCGGCTCGATCTCCTCGGGCGAAACATAAGCATCCTGCGTAAGGGTTGCCGAGTAGGTTGCAAACTCCTCCTTCAAGGCCGTACCCTCGGCATTGAAGAGATCCATATCGGGATCGGTGATCGAACCCGCTTTCGATTGCGGAACAACCACCAGCAAGCCCTCTCGCTGCGCGCCCTCGTTGGGCGTAGCCTTGACGATGAGCTTGCGCGACCAAACGCCCTCGGTCATCGAGGCCTCGGCGTCGGCCTCCTCCGTAATCGAGATCCAGTCCGTGCGATCCTGGGCCGTATAGTAGAAGCCGTTCTCCTTGACCGCCTTATAGACAACAGCGCCCATCGGAGCGTTCAACCAACCGATAGCACCCGAATCGACATACGAGCCGTCGTTGTTGTAAAGACCCTCGGTATTGAAATTGAGCGTCGAACCCAGTTGTAGATTGACATAATCGGCGCAACCCGGGATCGAAATCGTGAGCGTGGCATCGGTCAGTGTCGGAGCGTGTTGCACGGTCATATCGTTAAAACCGATCGTGGCTACGGTAGCCTCGAAGGGATAACGATTCTTCTCGGTGCGCAGTTGCAACTCGGTGCGACCGGTCTCGGCCGACGAGATCGACGGCGTAAACCAGGCCGGCAGTTCACCGGCAAAAGCCCAAGCGTGGTTCGCCTCCACGGCAATGCGATGCAGGTAGAGGTCATTGAGATTCTTCACCAAGGCGATCGACGAAACAGGCGTCTGGCCATAGAGGTAGTTCCCCGCCTCGTCCTGCACGAAGTCCGAAGCCTCCTCGTCGAAAGCCTCGGCGGCAAAGATCTGAAGATCGCGGCTGATCTTACCGCGCGTCAGGCGGGCAATCGTGCGAGTCTCCTCCGCAGCGCCCTCCCCCATCGTGAGCAGTACCTCGCAGGTACGCTCTTCGTCAAACTCCTCGATCGACGAAACTCCGATCTGAAGGTCATAGCTGCCGGCTGCACCGCGCATCGTATAGACCTTCGATCCCTCATCCACGAGGTAGAAATAGGTCGCGGCATCCGACGAGATGGCTACCCGCCATGCCGTATTAGGCTCGATGTGCAGCGTATAGGTGTCGCCGGCCGAAAGGGTCGCCGTCACCACCTCCGGAAAACGGGGCACAACCGGCTCCGGATCCTCCGAGCAGGCGGTTAGCAGTGCAACGACTGCCGCCAGGCTTGCCATCCAACGAAAAATGTGTTGTTTCATAGCTTATAACTTTTTCTTTGTTCTCAATCGGATTACATACCCTCTTCGCGTTGCAGACGCTCGGCCTCCTCGTCACTGATCCACTCCAGGATGTTGTAGAAGTGGCCGATCGTACCGACCGTCTCGCCCAGGTTCTCGACATAAACCTCCAGCCACAGCTCCACAAAGGCCTGGCAGCTGTTGAAATAGGAGGGATAGAGGTAGCTGTCGTCGCAAAGAATGTGGTTGTCGCCCACGATCCAGCCCAGCACCGAAGCCTCATCGCTGACCACCTGATCCGCATCCATCGTCACCAACGGATTGGCCGGATCTTCGGGGTTGAACTTCAGCTTCAGGTCGTAGCCGTCGTAGAGGGCACTGCGCAAAATCACCGTATTTGACTCGGTGGGATGCACCTCGGTCTTGATCAGACGCTGATACGAGAGATTCTCGCCCGGGTAGTCGCGCAGCAACATCGAGGTGATGATGCACCAACCCGAGAAGGTGTTCACATCAAACGGGCAGGCCTTGTACATCACGACTTTCGTTTCGTCGTAGCCCGCATAAAGATCCCACTTGAGTTGCTCGGGCATCACCAGACGCAGGCGGAAACCGAGCGAATCGGTCGGCTCGATCTGATCGTAATTGCCCTTTACACGCACCTCGGCAGCCAGCTCACCGGCCGGGATGGTAATCGTATGTGATTCGAGGCTGTAATGCAGACCCTCGATAGCGTTGCTCCCCTCGTCGATGATCTCGACACCGAACGTGCGGTCGTAGTCCGTAGCCACGGTGGCCGAGAAGGGAACGGTAAAGTAGTCGGCATCGACGGTCACCATGTGCTGCGAAAGCGTATCGGCAAACATCACATATTCGGGACCCTCGTAAGTGGTGTACTCCTCATCGCAGGCGGTCATCAGACCAAGGCCGAGGAGCACGAAAGCCGATAAAATATAGTGTTTCATCTTCATAGTCGATTCTCAATTTACTTGTTACTCTCGTTGGGTTCGACATTCGACCCGGGCGACTCGATCTCGTGCTGCGGGATGGGCCATGTGAAGAGCGGATTATCCATCTTCACCACGAGCGTACTACCCTCCTCAAGCGACGAGGTCTGCTTCTCGCGCTTAAAGCCCTCGCCGTTGCGGTAAAGGTTGCCCCAGCGCTTCAAATCCCAAAGGCGGAAGCCCTCCATATAAAGTTCGCGCACACGCTCCTCGGCAATCGTTTCGAGGTAGCTGTCGGCCGAGATCGAGATATTGCCGCTCGACGACATACGGGCACTGCGCAGGGTTGTCAAATCCTTCGATGCGGCCACAAAATTGGGCGTCGAAAGACGGCAATAGGCCTCGGCACGAATCAGATACTGCTCGGCCAGGCGGAAAAGTTTGGGCATCGAAACCTGATAGATGTTGTACTGCGAGATAAAATCCTGGTTGCCGAAATATTTGATCAGCACGGGCCAAGTCAAGGCATGATCGTAACCCGTCGTTACGGTGCGGAAATAGGTGCTGTAACGCAGATCGGAAGAGGAATAGAGGTCAAGCACCCACTCGGCCGGCACATAGTCCGGATAGTAATAGGTGTAGTCGGTCGTTACGTTCAGGAAGACCGAGCCGAGCGCACCTCCATACGAAGTGGGGGTAAAGCCCACCTGGAAGATGATCTCGAAGGCCTGATCGTAGTTCCACATATAGTCGAAATAGGACATCGTGGAGGTGTACTGCGTCGTAGCACTGGCCAACTCAAAGGTCTTCTCAGGATGGTTAATCACCTTCGAGGAGTACTCGATGGCCTTCTCCCAATCCTGCATGTGCAACGCCACGCGGGCACGTAGGGCGCACACCGAAGCGTGGGTCATGTAGAAAGCACCGTAGTAATCATTCTCTGCATCGAGCAACTCCTCGGCCTTGGTCAGGTCCTCAATCACAAATTGGTAGGAGTCGTAAAGCGACGTTCGATTCGAAGGCTCCGGCTCGCTGTACTTGGTGCGAACGACCACACCCAGCTCGTTTTGAGCCGTGGCGGGATTGTAGGCCTTTGCGAAGCACTTCAAAAGCTCCGAGTAGCACAAGGCTCGGATGGCATAGACCTCACCCGTGTAGTAGTTCAGAACGGTGATATTTTCATCAATCGTCTGATTGGCTACAATGGCGTCGATGCGCTCCAGGAAGAAGTTGCACTTGGCTATAATCGAGTAGAGCGACCCGTAAATCGCCTCAATCTCGGCATTGGTGGGGCGAATATCCCACTGCCAGATGTTGCCGTAGGCATTCGAGTAGCCATCCACGGCATAGACCAGGTCGGCCTGAATCTCCGGCACGAGCGTCAGGTAACCACTCCACAGGGCACCGCCCATCATCTCGGCATAGATACCCGTGAGGAATTGTTCGGCCTCCTGGTAGCTCTTCAGCGCATCCTCTTCGGGGATGGCCGAGTCGGGATCTTTATCCAAACACGACGTAAGGCTGAACACGGCAGCCAGCAACATCGCATAGATTTTCGTATTTCGTAATAGAGTCTTCATAGGGCTTAGAATTTAAGGTCAAGGCCGAACGTAAACTGACGCGACATGGGATATTGCGCCGCGTAGATATTGGTCGTTCCCTCGGGATCAAGACCGGAGAACTTGGTAAAGGTAAGCAGATTCTGACCCTGCACATAGATGCGGGCACCGCTGAAGACGCGCGTCTTGCGGATCCACTTCTCGGGTACCGAATAGCTCAGCATCACATTCTTCAGACGCAGGAACGAGGCATCCTCCAACAGGCGGCTGTCAAACTCGGTATAGACACCGTGACGCGGGATATCGGTCACATCGCCCGGCTGCTTCCAGCGGTTCAACAGACGACGCGACTGGTTGTAGGTCGAGAAGCGACCGTTCGACTCGTCGAAATAGCGGTCGTTGTTGAGCATCCAGCGATCGGCCACCCAGCTGAACTGCGCCGAGAGCGAAAGCCCGTTCCACGAAAGGGTCGTACCGAAACCACCCTGCCAGGGAGCCATGTAGCTCTTGCCGACCAGCACCTTGTCGCTATCCTTCAGTTCGTTCGTCAGTTCGCCATCCTTCGTGTACCAGAGGGCATCACCGTTGGCGGGGTTCACACCGGCAAAGCGGTTGATGTAGAACTCACCCAGCGGATGACCCACGACGAGCTTCGTGTTGGTATTCGAGCGCTCGTACTCCTGCACGCCGTTGTAAAGCTCCGTAATCTCGTTGTGGTTGTACGAAACGTTGGCATTGACCATCCAGAGGAACTTCTCGGTGGCGATGAGCGAGGCCGAAATCGAAAGCTCGGCACCGACGTTGATCATCTCGCCGACGTTGTCCCAATAGTAGCCGTAGCCCTTATCCGAGGTGGGCTGCGGCACCTCCATCAACATATCCGAAGTCTGCTTGTAGTAGAACTCGGCATCGACATTGAGGCGATTCCAGAAACCGGCGTGCAGTGCGAGGTTCGTCGTCCAGGGTTTCTCCCAACCCAGGTCCGGATTACCGGGTTGCGCCAGCGTAATACCGGCATTGCCCACATAGTCCATACCACCGGCAATGAGCGCCAGGTGCTCGTAGTTCGGAATCGACGAGTTACCCGACGTACCGGTCGAGAACTGAAGCTGGGCATTGGTCAGCCAACGCGACGAAGAGGCCATAAACTTCTCGTTGCGCAAATTCCACATAAAGCCCACCGACCAGAAACCGGCCCAGCGACGCGACTTACCGAAGCGCGACGAGGCATCGGCACGCACGGCAGCCTCCACGAAGTAGCGGTTGTCGTAGTTATACTCACCGCGGCCGAAGAACGAGAGGAAGCCGTAATCCGAGTCGGTCGTATCGCTCCACGAAGTGGCGCGCGTACCGGAGGAGATATTCGTGAGTTTATCGTTATTCTGACCCTTGGTCATCAGGCTGAAAGCCTCGTAGTGGTAGTCGATACCCTCCTGACCCACCATGAAGTTGAACGAGTGCTTGTCGCCCTTCATGAAGCGGTAGTTGGCTGTGTTGGTAATCGTGAGCGTATGATTATCGGCCGAGGAGCGCGAAGCCGAACCCTCGCCCAGGTTGGGCGCGTAGCTCGGATAGGACTTACCAAAACCGGTCGTATGGCCGTAATCGACACTGAGCTGCGAACGAAGCGTCAGTCCCTCGATCGGCGTTGCCTCGGCAAAGAGGGTCGTGATCAACTTATATTTCTTGTAGCTCACGGGGTTGTTTTCGAGCCACTCCAAGGGGTTCTGACCCATACCCTTCCACGAGCCGTCCGACACCGAGGCCAGTGAGCCGTCGGCACGATAGGGATTGTTGTAGGGCAACATGAAGCGGGCTGCCGAGATGGGCGTTACGAGCGTATAGCTACCTTCGTCAGCTTGCTGAATGAGCTGGTAGTTGAGCATCGTATTGGCACCCACCTTGAGCCACTTGGCGGCCTGACGGTCGAAGTTGGCACGCAGCGAGTAGCGCTCGAACGACGAACCTACGGCCGTACCCTCCTGGTTGTAGTAACCACCCGAGAGGTAGTAGTGGGTCTTCTCGTCGGCACCCGAAATCGAAATCTCGTGGCTCTGCAACATGGCGGCCGAATCAAAGACCTCCTCCATCCAATTCACGTCGATTGTCCGGAGGTAGTTGTAGTTCTGACCGGCCGTCATACCGATCTCCTTCTCGTATTGGATACGCTCGGCCGTGTTCATCAAATCCCACTTACCGTTGGCAATCTGCGAGATACCCATCTGCATACGGTACTCGATTGTCGGGCGATCGGCCATGCGACCACGCTTGGTCGTAATCACGATTACACCGTTGGCGGCACGCGCACCGTAGATCGAAGTCGAGGAGGCATCCTTCAACACCGACAAGGACTCGATATCGGCCGGATTGATCGTGTTGAAATCGCTGCTCGAAATCGGAGCGCCATCCAGAATGTAGAGCGGAGCCGTTCCCGAGTTGATCGAGTTCGTACCGCGAATCGTCATCACGGCTGCGGCACTCGGCTCACCCGTGTTCGAGAGCACCGTAAGACCCGGCACCTGACCCTGCAAAGCCTGATCAAAGGCTGCCGTGGGGGTATTCTCGATCTTCTCGGCCTTCACGGTCGAGACCGAACCGGCCACCGTACCCTTCTTACGCACACCGTAGGCAATCACCACAACCTCCTCGACGGCCTGCGCTTCAGGCTGCATTTGAAGGTCGTAGGTTACCGTCGGCTGACCCGTAGGTACCATCCACTCGGCCTGCTGGAAGCCGATGTACTGGAAGATGAGCTTGGTGCCCGCCTCGACCTGGATGGTATAATCACCATCAATCGAGGTAGTCACACCCGTCATCGCCTCCGTAACGACGGCCACACCGATCAACGGGGAGTTGTCTTCGGCCGACGTTACCACACCACTCACGGTCACCTTTGCTCCGCCTTGGGCCATCAGGGCCGTCGTCAGCAACAAAAAGCAACTCGCAAGCAGCATTTTGATTTGTTGTTTTCGTCTCATATTGTTTAACAATTTACCTGTTTTCGTTATTCCGCATAAACAATAGCGCGCAAATATCGGCTTTTCTTTTAAGAAAAGCAACTTCTGAATCGATAAAACCGACGAAATAACAAAAAAAACCGAGGCTGCCCAACAAATTTGTTGAGCAGCCCCACTGCGTTAGAAGTTGTATAACAAGAGGGATTTTTAGGACTGCGAAGCCCGAAAAACCGCAGCATACTAACCGTATGTGAGGATTTTAAGGGCGAGCGTGACGCCAAAATCACCTTGTTAGACAGCTTCTTGTCGGAACTCGGCCGTCGAAGCCATTATTTACGAAAATCGAAGATCAACTCCATGTGAATACCCTCGTCGCCCTTCTTGATGCGGACGTGGCCCGGCTGACCCGAAGGGCCGTGCTCGGTAAGGGGCTTGAAGCAACGCATGGCCGGGATCTCGTAGAGGAACGAGATATCCCCCTCCGGGAAGTCGGGATAGGCAATGATTCCGCTCTTGTTGTCGGCCGGCTGCTCGGGCCCATAGAGGCGCATATAAACGCCATCGGAAGCCGAGCGCACCGTAAAGTCGCCCTCCGAGGTTTGCAGCGTCATCCAGCGCATATCGGCATGATAGCCCTGGAATTCGGGATAGACCAAACGTTCGAAGGCCGCACCCGTCAGGGCATCGTTGTAATCCTTCTGCCATACACCGTATTGCGTACCGCGGATGCGGTTTTTCCACACACGCTGCGGGCCGCGACCAAACCACTTCACACCCTTCACGTTCGCCTCGGGATAGCGGAACGAGAATCCGAAGTTGATTACATTTTGAACAACCACGGCATCGTCGAAACCCTTACCGCCATTGGCACGATTGAGCATCACGGCGTGCATCTTCAGTTCACCCGTCGGAAGCATCTCCCAGCGAATCGAGTCGAGCGCCCCGAGGTAGTAGGCCGTCACCACCGCCTTATCCCCCTCCATGCGGCTCTCAACGCGATCGGGACGGCAATTCATACCGATCGGAATCGGGCCGTCGGTCAAGGAAACAGCACCCGAAGGACGCTCTACGCGGCAGATGCGACCCGTCGTCGCGTCAAACTTGACACGCACGCCCGCGGCAGCCACTTCGACCTCACGATCGCGCTTTTCGAGCGTAGCCGTCACGCCATCCACACTGGTAATTTTCGGCACATAGTTAGCAGCACGGTGAATCGGCCAGGTGCGCGTCACCATCGCCTCGTCCGTGGGATGATAGAGCGTGATCTCCAGAATATCGGCCTCTGCAAAGTTCTTCGGCAGGGTCATCGTCGAGAAGCCCGAGCAACGCGGATCGAGTGACGGAAGTTGCACCTCGCCCTCGCCGATCGACTTCGTTCCCTCGTCCGTAGCACAGAGCAGGCGATAAGCACCCCGACACGCCTTGAGGTTGGTATAGAGATAGTCGTTACGCGTCAGGATGCGGCCATCGAACGAAGAGGTAATACGCAGATTTTCAAACTGAATCGGCGCCCAGACATCGCGCACCGTATAGTAGCTGGCCTCCTTCTCACGGTGCGGGCCGAGAATACCGTCCGCGCCATTCGAGGCGTCGCTGTCGAGTGCTCCGTTACGATCCGAGCGCACGACGGCATTATCCGAGAAATCCCACATAAAGCCACCCACAAAGAGGGGCGAGGCGGTGTATTTCGTCCAGAAATCCTCCAAGCCCGCGCCGTGTCCCTGGTCATACATACCGTGCATGAACTCGGTCGGCAAGAAGAGCTTTTGACCGTTCGTAAAGCGGGCAATCCCGGTCTGGTAGGCCGGATAGTGGTGCGTATCAATCACACCGAAATCGGCCCAGGGATGCACATAGGGACGCCCCTGCGGATCCAACTCCTCGAAATAGTGATCCAGCTCCGTATTCCAGCCGCCCTCGTTGCCGTTGCTCCAAAGAATCACCGACGGACGGTTGCGATCACGACGCATAAAGGCTTTCACGAGCGGTTCGCCCGCCTCGGTCGAGTAGCAGTTCTGCCAGCCGCACAACTCATCCATCACCATTAGACCCAGCGAGTCGCAAACATCGAGGAAATGGCGATCAGGAGCGTAGTGTACGCGCACGGCATTCATGTTCATCTGCTTGATCAGCTCGCCATCCCTACGGCTGATTTCGGGGCTGGTCGTGCGACCTCCTTCCGGCCAGAACGAGTGGCGATTAATACCCTTGAGCTGAAGTTTTACTCCATTTAGATAGAGGCCGTCGGCAGGGCGCACTTCAATCGTGCGGAAACCGATCTTCTGCTCCCGATAGTGAATCGAACGTCCCTTGGCATCGAGCAGGCGAAGTCCCAGCGTGTAGAGCTTGGGCGACTCAGGCCCCCACGGCTCAATGCCGAGCCACGAAGCCTCGATCGGGTGCTCCTCACCGGCCAGCAACGCATAGCGCAACACCTTCTCGCCATCGAGGGTCAGTTCGAGCATCGACCCCTTGGGGAGCGGTGTGGTGTAGAGCGTACCGCGAAGCGAGCCATCCATGCGCGGATCGAGGGCGTAATCCACAATGTGCGTCTTGGGGCGCACCTCCAGATAGACCGGACGGAAGATGCCGCCAAAGATCCACCAATCGGCTTTGCGCTCGGCCGCATTGACGCTCTTATCCGAGGACTCTTTGCGAACGTGCACCTCGATTTCGTTCTCCGCGCCGTAGCGCACCAGGTTCGAAATGTCGTAGTCGAATTCGTAGAAAGCACCGCGATGCACCTCGCCCGCCTTGCGGCCGTTGATCTTCACCTCGGCATCGGTCATCACGCCCTCAAAAACGACGCGCACCTGCTCTCCGCGCCACTCTTTGGGCACGGTAAAACGACGACGATAAGTACCCTCCTCGCGGGGCGGGAAGGCCTTGCCCTCCTTGTACCAACGGCCGTAGCTGTATTCGCCAAAGCCCTGCACCTCCCACTGCGAAGGCACCTCGATCGTCTGCCAAGATCCGCTTCTACGCCCCTCGGAGCAGTAGAAATCCCAGGTTTGGGTATCATCCCATCCCCTACCCGAAAGGTAGAGACGCTCGTCCTGCGCCACAGCCTGCGACACCACAAAGAGCAACAATAAAGCAAAAAGTCGTTTCATAAATTGATGATTTAAGACAAAGATAGCCTTTTTATTGGAATATATAGTTTACGAAACGATAAATTTGCGCGAAGCGATAACAAAACAATAAAAAAAAGACCACCTTCGATTTTTACCGAAAATGGCCTTATCACTCACAATCTGATGATCTTTAATTCATTTATCACCGCCTACTACACACAAAGCAACGGCAACATTAAAAATAACTTTTTTTATAAGATTTACTCATTACTGCCCAAACAACTCCTCAATCCATTTCACCACATCCTCATAGGTAGAAGGAAATTCAGATAGGAATTCGTCTCGGTCTTGCTCTACAATGCGATAAATATGGCGAATATCTACCTTTTCAACACCCTCTTTCATAGATATTTCATCCAGTATCAAGTCTGGAAATTTGTAATAGCTGACGCGAAAAACATCGCTTCTATCTGACTCTTTATGCCATAGATGTATATATCGCGTAGCTTCATCATATTGCCATTCTACCATAACCTGAAAAGGGAATGCAACTTCGTAGCCTAAAAGCTTGCGCCTACACGAATACGCTATGTCATTATAAAAAACCCAACCATGGTACCTCTGATATCCATCCTCACACCAAATATGCCTCCAGCCGTTTTCGGTGAATGAATAGGCATCTACTTCAGTCACAACACCACTAAATAAGCCGGCTACCAAAGTAGCCTCATCCAACGTAGTACCGGCAAACGAATTAACCATACCATCGTACAACGTTGCTCCTTCATCCGACTCATCGCAGCCTACCACGCACAACGCAACGGCCAACATTAAAAATAACTTTTTCATAGGACCTACTCTTTTGGTTTAATATAACTTATAAGTTGTATATTATTACTATAATTACCGACACTCGACTCAAACACACCGCTTAGCGTCCAGGCCGGAGCGACACCATTCCACCCCCAGTTATTATGGACATAATAGCTACTGTTTCCCTCATCTTCGGTATAAACCAGTTCATGAGTTATCAGGTCGTAATAATACATGGTGGTATGGGTATAACGAATACCGTCCAATACCCAAGCATGAGCAGTATCTGCTGATTCACCTCGAATATAGAGTGGACGATGCGCCATCACATTGGATTGGATAGTAGGGATGTCATACGAGATAATCGAACCGACATCGTAGTCCAAATGAAAATACAAACCCCATCTCGCCTTGGTTATATCCGAAGAGGAACCTCCAACTTCATACGTCATATTGACAGCTGCTCCAATATCGGCGACAAGGGTTGCCACTGCCTCCGCCCCTGCCGACCAGCTAAACACATAGGGGGCATTGACCAACATAGCATCCCAATTATAAGTGGTAGGATGCTGATGATAGGCCATAATCTGCGCAATGGCTATCGCCACACAACCGGCAGGTGCCTGATCACCGTTACCCGTGAAACAATCGTTATTATAAGGAGTACCTTGATGCCATCTTGTAGCAAGCTCGCAACTATGCGTATAGGTCGTTCGTTCCGCATAAAAATGATACTCCTCACCTCGATAGATGGTTGTCAGAAGATTTCCGATCGTATCAGTCTTATCTACAATCTGCTCGCCATTACCCAGACCGGGGATCGTGTCAATCAGTTGATGATCGCGGGCATGATTTGCGGCAGCATCCAAAAAGAAAGCCACAGGCGATTCTTCACCAACCTGCTCCAAATCCAATGAACCCTCGTTGGACATCATGTAAACATCTTCGTTGCGTTCATCGGCTGCTACCAATGCATAACCTTGATTATCGTGGAAATTGATCAAATAGAAAAGCGTATCGACAGCTCCATCGGTGCGCGTCCCAACATTATGACCAAGCACCTGCAGATCAGCCACTCGCAAAGTTCGCGTCCGCGTCTGCCGGCTCTGATCCAACCCCTCGACTGCACGAATGGCGCGTTCGATAGCTTCCTGGGCAGTAACACGATAATCAACCGTAATGTTCTCTTGCAATCGGCGATTCGGCAACGCATGATTCTCCTTGCTACACGCTAAAAAGAATAACGCGAGCGTCAAAATAATCAGGACTCTTCTCATGAACATTTCAATTAAAAATTACAACCTTGCCAAAGATAAAACTTATTTTTCTGTTATCCTAACATTTTAGATGTTTTCAACTATGAGTGGCACAATATAATGATTATTTGAACAATACACGCAACCCTCCCCACTTAGACCTATCA
>CAYOEE010000011.1:0-16675 GCA_964402935.1 uncultured Alistipes sp.
CTGATAGTATGCCAAGTTTTAGCATCTTGTTGTAGAAGTTGCGGCGGTCGAACTTTACCTCCAAAATAGCCTCGTAGAGGTTCTGCAATTCGGTCATAGTAAACACCTCGGGCAACAACTCAAAGCCGATAGGCTCGAAACAGATGCGCTCTTTTAAGCGAGAGAGTGCCATACGCAATATACGGTCGTGGTCAAAGGCGAGACTTGGAATAGTATCCAACTCAAACCATTTAGCAGATGCCGCATCATCGCCACCCTTAACCTCCGAGAGTCTTACCAAAGCATAGTGTGCCACGGTAATTACTCGCTCACGAGGGTCGCGGTTTACATCCGAGAAAGTGTAGAACTGCTCCACGGCAGTATTTTTCAATCCAGTTTCCTCCTCCAACTCGCGCCTTGCACACTCTTCGGCAGTCTCGTCAATCTTCATAAAACCACCTGGAAAAGCCCACATGTCCTTGAAAGGTTCAATGCCGCGCTGAATCAGCAACACCTTGATGCTTACCCCGTCAAAGCCGAAAATCACGCAGTCCGCCGTTACAGATGGGTGCGGATACTTATAACAAAAAAGCTGCTCGCTCATACCTTAATGCGTTAATTTTACGCAAAAATAAACAGAGTTTTTGAAACCGCCAAATAAATTGCGTTATTTTTACGCAATAAAGTTATTTTTGTTTGCTTATCAGTGCCTGATACGCCTTCCAATCGTTTTACGTCCCAGTCGGATAGTTCTTTATAACGACGAACATCCATATTATCGGTGAGGTCGTTGATCTTCACGGCAACAGCCAACGCATTAGTCTTGACGCGTTCGATGAACTCATCATAAGGCTCGTTGTCCGAGCGTTTTGTTACACACCGCAACGCATCTATCATATGCACAGGGAAACCTTCATCGAGTAGTGCATCAAAGGTCCAGTCGGTATCCTCTACGACATCGTGCAGAACACCGACAATCTTTTCATCTATCGTTCTACCTGCAGCCATCACACGCATAATGTGCCCGGCATAAGGCATTCCCGATTTATCAACCTGCCCTTCGTGGGCTTTGAGGGCGAGAGTTACTGCTTTTGATAAGAATGCTTCCATTTTTTAATTTCTTTTTGTTGCTAACAGCATATACTTACCATCACCGCCGTAATAAAGAATAGGCAAACTCTCTTTCCTCTTTCCTCTTTCCTCTTTCCTCTTTAGATCAGTCCGACCTGCACGGCTTCCAACTCGAAATTGGGGGTCAGGATGCCCTTGCCGAGCGTATTGCGCAGCTCCTCAAGCGACCAAAAGCGACCGCCATCGGTTTCGGCCGAGGGGCTGACCGGACCGTCGTAGGTAGCGCGATAGACATAGACCATTTCGCGCTCCCGATCCGAATCGTAGAGGTAGTGGCAAATCTTCTCCGGCTCGAAATCAATCACCCCGATCTCCTCGCGCACCTCACGACGCAACGCCTCCTCGATTGTCTCGCCATAATCGACATGACCGCCCACGGCCGTATCCCATTTGCCAGGCTGGATATCCTTCCACAAGGGGCGACGTTGCAGATAAAGCTCGCCGCGGCTGTTAAACAGATGCAGGTGCACCACCGGATGAAGCAGACGACTTCCGTTGTGGCACTCGCCACGAGTTGCCCGACCGATCACATTTCCCGCCTCGTCGAGAATCGGGAACAGTTCTTGCAGATTATCGCTTGCCATCGTTATGTCTTGTTACGGATACGCTCAACCACCTCGCGGAGGCTCTCCTCGCTTCCCACATTACCCGGGAAGATAACATAGAGCAACTCGGGGAAGGGGCTTTCGGAGGTTGTCTGAAGGGTCGGAATACCTGCGGCCGCCTGACCTGCGACACGCGCCGTCTTCACCTCCAGGCTGTGGGTCAGGATATCGTGCGAGGTGATACCTCCCTTCGAGATCAAGAAATCGGGACGGAAGGGCAAAGCGCGCACGGCATCGACCAAGAAGCGCGAAATCTTACTTCCCAACGCTTGGCGCTGAGCCACATCATCGACACGCACCTCTCGACGCGAGGTGTAGAGCACCGGCACGATACCTATATCATATAAGTGTTCGGCTTCGGCCATCACCTCCTTGAGTTGCTTTGGATCGTCATGCAGGATGCGCTCCACATCAATCTCAATTCCCTGCACACCCTCCAGCTTAAGCAGTGCTTCGAGTTGCTCGGTGCTCTTCTTCACATGAGAACCGACCACCACCACACCGCGGGCGTCACACTTCTCGGCCACGACAAACTCCCGCTCCTCGATACCGCTCAGCGCCTTGGGAAGCGACGAGGAGGAGCGAATCACGGCACATTGGTGCTTGCGTCCCACCTCAAATTGCGCCAAGGCAGCCAACGAAAGGCGTCGCAAATCGCGGTAATCGAAGGCATCGGACGAAAGATAACGTTTCGAACGGTTATCGCGCAACCAGGTTGCAAGGTCGATCGTGCGGAGCTTTTCGAGCAAGAGGTGCGCCGTATCCTCCGGTGTCACCGAGCCGCGTCCCTTCTCGACGATGTAGTCGCTCAGGTGCGAAGTCGTGTAGTGGAAGACATTGTCGCGGGCAAATTCCGATTCCGAGGTGGGCAGCAATCGCTCGCCCTGCATCATGTAGTGCGCCCCCTCGATGGTCATGCGCCCCGCCTCGAAGAAGGCCGGCACAAAGAGGGTCGGCATGAGCGGTTCATGCCCCTGCGCGCGCAACACCTCAACAATCGTATCGCTCTCGGCCGGAAAATGACCGCGCAGGGTCGAATCGCTACGGCTCACAAAGAGCAGGTTGTAACCCTTCTCGCGGTTGGCCTCCAGCGTCGCCTCGACCGCCTCGCGCACCACCCTACGCGCCTCACGCTCGGTCATGGCGCGCGAATTAACCAACAGGTAGAAGAACGGCGCCTGATCCTCCAACGCTTCGGCCACCCGCTGAGGGGTGATCTCGGTCAGGAGCAGGCAACCGTGGACGGTTTGGATGCCCGTCGGGTCGTCGTCGATTACCACCAGGCGGATACGCTTACGGCGCAACTCGTCGCAGATGCGTCGGCGCAACTCCACGGCATCCTGACGACGGCCATATCGGCGTAAAACGTCTTGCAGGCTTTGCATCATTATCCACGCAATTTCTTAATTCCCAATATCTCACGAGCCTCCTCAGGCGTTGCGGGTTCGCAACCCAGCGCCTTGACCAGCTCGACCAACTTTTCGACCAGGAAGGCGTTTGTCGGGGCGGTCTTGCCCTCCTCGTAGTAGAACGAATCCTCGAAGCCGACACGCACCACCGAAGCACCCATGGCAATGGCGTAGCCCAGGAAGTGGAGGTCTTTCATCGAGTCGTTGTTGAGTCCCCAATGACCGTCCGGCTCCATGAGCGAGGTCATGCAGTGCAGGTTGTGGGGCGTATCGCTCAGGTTCGAAGCTGTACCCGTGCCGAGGCAGAAATTGTAGCTCATCGGGCGATCCAGCACCCCCTCATCGGCCAACTTCGTGCAGGTCTCGACCATGCTCAGGTCGAAGATCTCCATCTCAGGCACAACCTTCTCTTCGCGCATACGACCGGCCCAATAACGGATCTCGGGCAAGGTGTTGATATAGACGCTCTCGCCGAAGTTCACCGAGCCCATATTGAGTGAGGCCACCTCGACACGCGGTTCCGAGAGGCAGACACTGCGATCCTCCAACGAGAGGGTCGAAAGGCCACCCGTCGAGCCTTGGATCACGATGTCCGACTTTTCGCGGATTAGATCCAATGTACGACTGAAGTGGGTCATATCGAAGGTCTGCTCACCCGTCAAATCGCGCACATGGAGGTGCACCATCGAGGCTCCGGCCTCGGCACAAGCTGCCACATCGGCCGCAATCTCTTCCGGCGTGAGGGGGTTGAACGATCCTTCGGGAACGGGTTTACCCACATGACATACGGGGGCAACAGTAACGACAATTTTACGTTTCATATAGTTTCTTATTCTTTGACAAGTTTTTTCGTTGGGTCGATCAGCGTGAAGAGCACGGCAGCGATCACGAGCATCACCGAAATAACGAACAACGGCGAATTGAAGTTGCCCGTAGCCTCGATCAGGTAACCGAAGGCCGTGGCGCAGACAAAACCGCCAATGTTACCGGCCGTATTCATCGCACCCGACACAGCGCCCGAATAGCGACCGCTGATATCACTGCAAATCGCCCAGGCCGAGGGCAACATCAGGTCGATCACGCCAAAGGCCAGCGCCAGGAAGACGAAGACCTCGGTCTTACCGTCGATAAAGGCCGCCAGGAACATAAAGAGTGCCGAAACAGCCAAACCTCCCACACCGAGCAGGCGACGACCCACCTTCAGGCCATATTTGAGCGAGAGTTTCGACGAGAGGTAACCACCGGCTATGTTGCCGATCATCGACATAACGAAGGGAATAGCCACGACATAGGTCAGCTCCTCCTTCGTAAAGCCGCGTCCCACCTCCATAAAGCGCGGGAACCACGAGAAGAAGAACCAGCTGCCCCACGCATAGAAGAAGTACATGGCAAGAATCAGCCAAAATTGGCGGTTGCGCATAAACTCACCCCAGGGAATAGCCACCTTCTCCGCCTTTTTCTCTTCGGACGCGGGGAGGGTTTGAAGTTCCTCGGCGGTAATACCTTTGACCTCCTTCGGCTCGTTGCGATACCACAGATACCACCCCGCAGCCCACACGACGCCCAGCGCAGCCAGCAGGTAGAAGGCCCAATGCCAACCCAGAAGAGTCAAAACCGGCAAGACGATAAAGGGTGTCAAAGCACCACCCATGCGGCTGGCAGCCCAGATGTAGCCCTGCGCCGTGGAGGTTTCGTGCTGTTTATACCACTTCACAACCACTCCGGTCATACATGGATAGGAACCGGCCTCACCGATACCGAACATGAAGCGAATCACCAAGAGCGATCCGAAGCTCCACGCCAGTCCCGTAAGTCCCGTAAACAACGACCACCAAAGGACAATGAGTGCCAAGACCAAGCGGTAGCCCTTCTTGTCACCCCACACACCCAGGGGTACCTGCATCAAACCATACGAAATCGTGAAGACCGACAGCACCCAGCCCCACTGCGACTCCGAGAGTCCCAGCTCGGCCATAATATCGCCCGAGGCCATCGTGATGTTGATACGGTCAAGGAACGTGATGACGCTGATCAAGACCAGCATCAACAGCACCACACTGCGCTTTTTCATGGCTCGACGGATTAGATCAGGCCCTTCTGCTTCAGATACTCCTTCACGCCCAGCACACCCAGCAGGGGACTCGAGAGCACCGTTTTACCCGTCATCTCGACAAGTTTGGACTCCATGGCGGCCATCGAACCTTGTGCCAAGACAATCACATCGACCTTGTCGGCCAACTGCTTGGCAACCTCCTCAATCAGACGATCGTGCGTAGCCTTGTCGCCCGACTGACCGGCTGCAAAAGCGCCATCGGCCAAGCCATTGACGATCTCCACCTCGACGCCGGCCTCCGCGGCCTTCTTCTCGAGCAACTTCACCGTAGGTTCCAAGGTCGTATTCAGCGTAGCAATCACGCCGATCTTCTTGCCCTCACGCACCGCCTTCTCGGCCATCGGGCCGTCGATACGGAAGACCTTCACGGGGGCAATCTCGTCACCCAGGTCGGCCACACCACCCACCGACGAGCAGCAGTTGAAGACTACATCGGCACCCGCCTCGGCGGCAGCGTTGTAGTAGGCCAAGAGGCGACGCTTCACGGCAGGCGTGACGCGGTTGTTGGCGATCACCTCCTGGATGAGCGAATCATCGGCAATATGGTTGAGCTTTACCTCGGGAAGATACTCCTTGAAGAGTTTGTTGAGCGGCTCGACGAGAGCCATGGCCGTATGCACGGCAACGATACGAATCATAGTTTATAGGTTTTAAGTGTTCGCAAAGTTGGTAGAATAGTCAAATATAGTGTTTTTTTCGAAATACGCCAAACCGCACCGACAAAAAAAAGGAGCAATCACCCAAAACGCAAAGAGAGAGAACCTGTGGAATGGTTCTCTCTCCCGCCTTTCGGCTATTGAAAATGGATTGGTGGAAGGGCCCGCTAAGAGCGGGCTTTTGTGTTGCCCTTGACAGTATTCAAAGGGCATTAAAGGCTATAAGGGCGTTAAAGGATTTCCTTAATTTCTTTAAGTTCTTTACTCGTACACCAGTTCAAAGTCATCGACCCACATCACGCTCCGGGTGCTACCCGTAAAGTAGTCGCCATAGCGCGAGGCGGCACAAACAACGATGATGTGCGTCGGGATGCGGTTCGTGGCGCGGTAGTCGATCGGAATCGTGAACTCCATCCACTCACCCACACTCTCCGTGAAGGCCAATTCGCCATAGCCGATCACCGCCTCACCGTCCTTGTCGAAGGCCGTCTCCTCGATGCGGCGCGTAGCCACCTCCACGGGGCTTTCGGCCGTACCGCCATAGACTGCCGGATCCCAATCACCCAAGGCGATGTAGATCATACCGCAATCGGGATCACCCGTCGCAACGGTCATGCCCGGAGGTTGGGTCGTCACGCGATCAATCAGACCGCGATTGTACTTCACCCAGCCACGCAACGCCACGGGGCGACCCACAAACGGGCGGCCGAAGTTGATGATACCGTGCGTACCGTCGTTGCGGACATAGTTGCCGATATAGAGGTTACCCGCTGCAAAGCGACCCACACCAAAGAGGTTGGCAAAGAGCGACGTCAGACGTGCCGAATAGTTACCCGTCGAGTTGGGACGGATATCCGAAACACCCTCCGTGACGGTCGCCTTGACCAAGGCTGCGCCCACATTACCCGTAGCCCAGAAGGCTTCCTCATCCGAAGCGTGGGGATAGACAATATCGTTGCGCACCGACCAACGCTCGAAACCGCCATTCGTGAGCTGTACGATACCCTCCGTGCGTCGTGTCAGCACGGGCGACAAATCGTCGTTCGAGTAGGCGATAAACTCGTAATCGGTCTCCGGCTTCAGGCCTCGAACGCAGGCCGTAAAAGTACCTCCCGACTGCTCGGCACGGGGTGCGTCGATCCACGCCTCTTCGCCCGCCATGCGGTAGCGGAAGCCGACCTGCGTACCCTCCTCGGCAGCGCCATAGAGCCAGGCCATTGTAGCCCAGGCATCGGCCGCCGTAAAGGCAACCTTCACATCGGTCTCCAAGACATAGAGCTGCCAGCGCTCCTGCGCACCCTTCAAGGCGGGGTATTGCAGATAGACGTAACGCACCGACACAAACGACGTAAGCTCCTCGATCGAGGGGGTCATGGTCGTCACACCGCGCGGTCCGAGCTTCAATGAAGTGACCGTCACGGCATTCAAATCGCTCCCCTCGGCCACATAGACCGTAGCGGTACGGCTCTCGGTATCGATCACCGTTTCGCCAATCTGTCCCGCCACGGTAAAGTAGCGTTCGATGGGCTGCACGGCTCGAATCGTCCAGTAGTAGTCCTGATAGAGCGAAAGGGTTACATCAATCGGCGTGCGCAGGTCGAACGTACCCGTCAGGGGAATCGACGAAGAGCCCTCTTCGGTAATCGTGACCGAAGTCACCTTCACCTGCGTGATATCCGTCTCCTCCTCCAGCGTGAGGGTCACGGTGCGCGTCGTAGGGTCGATCGAAGCACGAAAGCCCTCCCCCTCATAGGTCAGGATATCGATCTCGACCACCGGATAGGGGATCGTATTCTCGATACACGAGGTGAGGGTGAAAGCGCCGAGCAACGCCAGGGCTATGTGCTTGATCTTATTCATCTTCAATTATTCTTTTCACTACGATTAGTATGCCCAACGATAGTCATCGACATACATCACGTTGGCATTGCAACCATTCATGTAATCACCATAGCGGCTCGTAGCCGACGAGATGATGAGCGTATAGTTACCCGAAGGCTTCGTCACCTTGTCATACCATACGATCGGAATCTCCAGCTCAACCATCTCCGAACCGGCGGTCGTACCCGTCGGATAGGTCACACCGTAACCGATCACCTTACCCGAAGCCGAGGCATCGGCACCATTCTCGGGGCTCCAAACACCCGTCGGCGAGTCCGAACCCGAGGTCACGTTGTGGCGCGTGGACCAATCGATCACCACGGCCTGAATCACAGCCTGGTCGGGATCGCCCGAAGCGATCTCCGAGGCGTACTTCGTCGTCGTAACGTTGCCGATCTCGTGCCATACCTTCACCTTGAGAGCCGAAGGACGAGCCAACCAATCGTACTTCACACCGAAGCCTACCGTACCCGAGAAACCGCTCATCGAGAAGGTGCCCGTAAAGATGTTACCGGCAGCCAACATACCGAGCGTCTCACTCGAGGCGAGCTTGGCGCAATAGCTGCCCTGCTGACCGGCATAGCTGCTCTGCACGCAAAGGTTCGACTTGTAGGTGTTGTTACCACTGCCCCAGAAGGGAGCCGAGCTATTCGACGAGCCCCAGCACGAGAGCGACGTATCCTCCAGCGTAGCATAAGGGATGGTCTGCGTCGTGGTGGTCGTCAGGGTCGTGGCATCGCCCGCTACACCGTCGATGACGAGCTGATACTCGTAGGTGGCATTGGCGAAGATGCTCTTGGCCGTATCGGGCGTGTAGATCGTGTGGCCGTTTACATTCGTCGATTCGCTCCATACGGCACTCGAAGTACCCGTATAGGTCATATCTGCACCGGCCGTAAGGGTCGTCTCGGCCCACTCCGTAGTACCCTGACGACGGTAGCGTACCACCACCGACTGGGCGGCATCGGTCACGACAGCCTCAAAGGTAGCCGTATTGGCCCACAGGTCGTATGCCGTGGCATCCGTCACCAGACCCGTCTTGACAAACTTCACATTCTGCGTATAGTCGCCACCCGTATCCGTCATACCGAACTCCAGCGTCTGGTAGGCACCCGTGAGCGAGGCAAAGAACGAGCTGTCAAGCGTAAACTCGACCTTCGTACCATTGACCACCGTAGCCGTCAGACCCGGGATAGCGCCCTCAACCACAGCACCATCCGCAAGGAAGGCCACGCCACCCAGCGTCAGCGACTGCAGGTCGTTGATCGACTCGCAAACGAGCGTCACGGTCGAACCCGACTGATATACATTCACGGCCGAGGTACTGATACCCTCGCCCGTAATCTCCGGCTGGGGTTTGAAGTCGAAGTTGTTGTCGATCTCCTCCATCGAGTCGTCCACCAGCACCTGAATCGTCATCAGGCCATCGGGGGTCTTCGAATAGACGAACGAGAGCTTGTAGCCTTTGCCACTCTCCACGTTCTCGATCTTACCCACCTTCTCGATCACGCCATCCTCAGGATGGGTAGCCGAGAAGGCCCAGGCGATCGTCGTAACACCCTCGGGAAGGAGGAAGTAACCCGTGGCAGTACCCTCGAAACTCAGCGCAGGAGCCTCCAGAGCCGTTACGTCGGCCTCGAAATCGGCCACCGTCGTAGCGGCTGAGCTCATGGCGGCCAGCTGAATCTCAACACCCTCCAGGAGGCTGTTCTCGTTCTCGGTCGAGGTGGTATCGAAGTTTACCGTGGTCTTCGTATTCAGCGTCGGGCAGCTGACAGCGATGCTGCTGGTCGTGTGGGCAGCCACCGTAAAGGGTTGCTCACCGCGGTAGCAAAGCAGCTGCTGCAACGCAGCCTCATCGTTGGGATCGGCGAAAGCCGTCTGCTCCTTATCGCCCGCCTCGACCAAGACCGAGTAGTTGCCGGCCACCAGGTAGAGGGGCGCAGGAATCTCCTCCATCGAGGTGTAGCGACGAATCAACTCGCCATCTTCGCGGTAGATACGCACCTTCAGCACCTCAGGCGTAAAGTCACCGCCATTGACGGCACGGGTGGCGGCGGAGAGGTTGATGTCGAAATTAACACCACCCTCCTCGGCCGTTGCCGATAGCTCCTTGTCGCAGGCGGCGGCCATCAGAGCCACCCCTGCCATCAGCATATATCGAAAGATCTTTTTCATCTTTTTCTACTCTTTAAGTTTCACACTCGCCTACAATTGGACATAGAACTGCAACGACTTCTTCGTCTCACCGGCAGCATCAGCCACCGTGATGTTGAAGTAGCAGTAATCCGACTCGGGGAAGATGCCGTAGAGCATACCCATAAAGCCCGAGATATCGAACGAGGCGCTCTTCTCGCCCTTGAGCGAAGTCACACCCTCACCCAGGAAGCCCAGACCCTGAAGAACACCCACCTGATCGGTGGTCGGGTTGATTAGGTCGATGTGGCTGCCTAGACCGACACCGGCAAGCTCCTCGTCGGTAAGTACCGAGCTGACAATGTCCACCTCGAGCTTCGTGAAGCCCGTCGTCGAGGCCATATCCACCTTGCACTGGAAGGTCGAGGCGTTATCGGCCGTCAGCGTGTGAACCTGGTCGATTACATCCACACCATCCTTCATCCAGACAATCGTCGGAGCCGAAGCCACAGCGCCGTCGGTCGTTACCGTCAGCACGATGTCGGTGTGCTTCATGCGATTCTCGCTATCGACCGTATAGACGCTCACGGTGTGCGTACCGGCGAACTGATACAGACCGCTCATACCGGCACCCTTGACCGTGATGGTCGTACCATCGGCTGCCACGTTGCAGTAATCCGAAACGGCATTGGTCGGATAGAAGTCGATACGACCCTTCGCAAACTGCGACTCAACGGCCTCCAGCAGAGCGGCATTGTCCGAATCCGAAATCACGGCATAAACCTCCTTCACGGTCGTTCCGTCGTTGGGCGTAATGTTCACCTTGAGGAACGACGTCCAAGACTCGGCATCGGTATCGTACATCGAGCTGTTGATCGAGTAGGTCAGCTCCTCCTGGCCGTTGATCGTAACGTCAGGTGCATTCTTATCCTCCTCATCGTCGGGAATTGCCTCCTCCATGTCCAGCGCCTCGTAGAGCGTTACGACATCCACCGTAATCTCCTCGTCGTAGATGTAGCTCTCGACCTTGATCTCGAACTGAGCGTTACCGGTCGTCGAATACGAAATATTGATCGAGATCTTACGCCACTGTGCAGCACGCACGTTGGTCAGCGTCTTGGTCATCTTCACAGCCTTCCACTTCGTCTCGTCGGGCGTACCGTTCGTGAGATCCTCCACGTCGCCTGTATAGTAGTCACCCGAAAGGGTGATCGTCATCGTGTTACCGGCCGTCGAGTTCAGACCGGCCTCGTCGCGGAAGTACATCTTGGGGCTCTCGTGCGTAGCATCAGCCTCATAAACATAGCTGTTTTTGGCAGCCTCCGTGCCGACATCAACCGTCGTCTTGAGGCGACTCTCCGACGAAGCGTCGTAGCTCTTAAAGACAGCCTTCAGGTCGGCCGAAAGCTCGACAGTAGTCAGGATATTGGCCAACTTACAGGTCACGGTAGCCGTCGAGGTCTGCTTCGAGGTGATCACCACATCCTCCGACGTACCGGCATAGTAGGGGGCATCCTGTGCCACACCGGCCACTGCGCCATCCTCGGTCTGACGAGCCGAAACAACATAGGTTCCGGGCTCGAGCGAGAGCTGCTGGCTCACGGCATCGGCATAGCTACCCTGCCATACCACCGTACCAGTCGTCTTCTCCGACACGAAAACCCAATAGGAGGTGGCTGCCTCCGTCACGGCACGCGTTGCGGCCTTGGGTTCGCTGTTGGTTGCTGCATTCTCCGTGTCGAGATTGACCGACACGCCACCAATCTTCAGGTAGCCGACCTCCTCGGTCTCGTTACCCGTATCATTGGGATTCAACTCATCAATTTCACAAGCCGTCACACTCAGCGCGAGGGCTGCGAGCAGCAGGCTCTTGAAGTAATTTTTCATATCTGGTAACTTTTTTATTATCCGTAAATTACTCGACATCGGGGTTCAGCTCGATCTCCACCTCCGAAACCTCGGTAAAAGTTCCGTCGAACGATACAGAAAGCGATCCCGCACCTGCCGTACCATGGTCCACCTTGATGGCATAGAGCGTCTCGGCGGCCACCGTCGAACCAATCTGGCTCTTCGTAAACTCTACCGCCACGCCATTCTGCGCCTTCACGGCCTTACCGCTAAACGAGAGCACCTGCGAAGGATTCACAAAGACAAGCTCCGTTGCCTCGGTCGAGGTCAGCGAGTAGGTAAAGTCGTTTTGCGCGGTGTGGATCGTCAGCTCAATATCATCGTAGTAGTTGAGCATCCACTCCGACACCTCAAGCGTGAAACAGCTGTTGGCCAGGGCACACGTTACCTGCTGCGTCACGGTCTTGTTGGCCTTGACCTCAAAATCGGTGACTGCACCCGTAAAATAGGCTTTACCGACACCCTCGACGCCACTTTCACCGTGGGTAAAGGCGGCCGAGTAGGTACCTGCCTGCAAATCGGGGCGCTCGGTATGGTAGGCCGAAACACTCACCCAGCTACCCGTATAAGTTTGACTTTGATTGGCCTCGTCGAGGTAACTACCCGTCATCCGGAGGGCGAAATCCGTTGCCGAAGGAACCAACTCCGCGGGCAACTCATAACCGCTCTCGGCTCGCGTCTCTACATACGCAACTTCGGTGGGAACGTCAAGTGCAAAGTTCGCTTTGCCCTTACCACCCCACTGCAAGTCATCTTCCGAGCTGCAAGCCGTTGCTATCAGCGCTGCGGCCAGCATCGGAATCATCCATGTTCGTTTCATCTTTGAAATGTTAATTAAAGTGTGTTTATCTTTCTTTAGTCTTATTGTGCAATCTGCACCTTCACGTTGTCGATATACATCCAATACATACCGTTACCGGCAAAGCCTGCCGCACGGTTATTGGTCAGATACCAGCTTACGCGCGTCGTATTGGCGCATCCGGTAGCTGTAAAGGTATTATGGTGCGGCGTAACACCGTAGTAAGTTCCATTGGCATTTGGACCGTCGATGGCCAGCGTAACGCTGCTCACAACCACCGAGGGAATCTCATCGTCACCGGCCGTCACGACACTCGTCGTCGTACCTGCCGAATAGACCGGGAAACCGCCATCGCCCACCGCCTCGTAGCGGTCGCCTGCATAGTCGTAATCGACCTTGATCGAGGCGTTGGCATCGGCCTTAAGTTTCGACAAAACGGGCGTATCGACGCGCGAGGTGTTTTTATTGGTCACCCACATACCCATCTCCATACGCGAGCAGATGCGGATATTCTGCCCCACAGCGCCACCGATACGCGCGCCATACCAATCCTCCAAACCGTATTGGGCAAGAGCAATGGCATCGTACTCTCCGGCATCGGAGGTCTTGTGTACCGTACCATTCTCGAAGGCGGTGTGGATGGCCGAGAAGTCCTCCTCCAAAAGGTAGGGGACAGCTTTGTCGATGCGCGTAATGGCATTTGCGGCCACGGTCGCAGGCAACGTAATCGGATCGTCGAAGAGGCAGTGCTCCGACTCGTATTGCAGGGGAAGTGACGCACCACCCATCGCCGCAGGATCGGCACAAACAGCCACATAGTAGCTCTTCGAGGCGAGGGGCGTCAGTTGCAACGAGGTGGTTGTGGTGTTCGTGTAGGGAACAATGAACGAATAACCGCTCAGGGTCATCGTCTGCCAATCTTCGCCCAGGTTGTTGGCCACCTCACGGATATTGAGGTAGGTCAGGGGCGCATAGGGCGATTCGGGAATGGTCAGCGCAATCGGAGTAATGCGTTGTGCCAACAGGGTTTTCTGCACGCTTGCCGAGATTTCGGGCGCTTGCACACCTGCCTCGTTGTAGGCCACGAACGAAATCTCACCATCCAATTCGGTCGGCATGACGTGCAACCAAACAAAGCCGTCACCGGCATCAATCATCCGCTCCTCATCCAGCTCAACCACGATTTTATTCGACAGATCGGACCAGATGGCGCTATTCACGGGATCGGCCACATCAAAGGTCAATGTACCGACCACCTCCTGCGGGAAGGTGATCTCCAAGCGGCTGATGCGAAGTCCCAGGTAGTTCTTACCCTCGGGGATACGGATGCGCACAAGATGGGTCAGGTGCTCGAAATTCAGCTCGGGCTGCGCCCAGGGCACCAGCGTATGATCCTTCGAAAAGGGAGCTAAGGCATTGCCCGTCGTCGTGGCGTGCATCACATCGAGTGCAGGATCATAGCTGCCGCTTTGCGAAGCGGGCAACGTGTAGCTCACCGTCGTACCCGTGCCGGATGTCGGTTCGGGATAGACGCCGTAATAAGTATAGGTACCCTCGGCCATGGCGGGAATCGTCGCCAGAAAATCGGCCGAAGCATAACTCTCGTTGAAGGTCGAAAGCTGGAAGCCGACGCGCTCGAACTCAAACGTCGAAGTCCCTTCGGCCTCCGCCCAAAGTGCCAAGCGATCCCCTACCTCCCAGCGGATCTCCTGCGCCGAGCCGACCGAGCCGTCACCCTCACCGAGCGACGTGCGCGTAGCCATGGCCTGTGAAGCGGCAATCGAGACCTCGTGAAAAACAGGCTCCGCGTCAGGCGAAGGGAGCACGTCCACATCGGCCCGGCAAGCCACGCATCCAAGCGTCAGGATCGACAATATCAGGTTTCTATATTGCACGGTTTCGTTTTGATATACTATATATATACTATTTGACCGATGCAAATATACCCGAAACGAGGTGTAGTAAAAAATCTATTCAATGAGAAGGGCTGGTTTTATCACGAACAAGACGATTTTAATCACAAAATCGACTTTGCGACCTTTGGTCAAAAAAAGAACTTTTCGTGATAAAATTCATCGCTTTCGTTGAATTTTTTGGGTGCTAAAAAACCTTTTACCTATATTTGCGCCGACGTGTATAGATCATGATGAAAAATTCGACGAAATATCTGTATCTCTGGCTGACGTTGCTGCTCGTTGCCTTGGTCGAGGGGTTGCAGGCGCAGGAGGTGCAATCCATGCCGACGGACACTCTGCCCATCACGCGGGTCGAGCGCATCCGTGCACGCGGTATCACGAACCTGAAAAATGTCTTTATTCCCAAAGGGCATATCATCACCGGTGCAGCTGTCTCCTACTCGACCCATGCCAACGACAACTACACCTTCATGGTGATCGAGAACATCGAGTCGGAGGGCTACAACTTCCGCGTAAGCCCGATGGTGGCCTACGCCATGCGCGACAACATGGCGCTCGGTGTGCGCGGTGTCTATTCGCGTTCGAACCTGACGATCGACAGCGCCGACCTGAAGTTTGGCGACGAGGAGACCGGCACAGAGATCACGGTCGATCACTACAAGGCCGTCAAGCACAGCTACACCGTATCGGCTATCTGGCGTCAATACATCCCCCTGGGCAAGAGCCGTCGCTTTGCCATCTTCAACGAGATTTCGCTCGGTGCCGGTGGCACGCAGGCCATTTTTGCGGCCGATCAACCGATTCGAGGCACTTACGAGAAGGGCTACACCATCTCGCTCGGCGTTTCGCCCGGTCTGATGGCCTTTGCCACGAACGACGTGGCCATCGAAGTGAATGTCGGTGTGATGGGTATCAACTTTAGCGACGTGGAGCAGGTGCACAACCAGGTTTCGGTGGGTCACCGTCGCTCGTCGAACATGAATTTCAAGGTCAATCTGCTCTCGATCGGTGTGGGCGTATCATTCTATTTGTAAAAGGCAACGGTTATGAAGCGAACAATCATCTGCACGATCCTGCTGCTCCTGACCTGGACGGAGATAAGCGTTGCCCAAGAGGCTGTCACGGCCTCCTTGTCGGCCACCTCACTCAGCGACGAACTATCAACCACGACGAAGCGCAAGCGCGTCGAGCGCCTCGATCGCAAACTCAAAACCGGCTCGACCTTCGGCTACAAGGGGGAGTTCCTCGTCGGACTTACCGCCTCGTATGGCACGCTTTCGAGCGAGGATAGCGACTTTTGGGTCTATCTGGACGATATCAATCTCGAAGGGGCACTGACCACCGTCAAGCCCTTCTTCGGCTACTTCTACCGCGATAACCGCCTGATCGGTCTGCGCTTGGGCTACCAATACCTGGATGGCGACCTGGGAAGCATGAACCTCGACCTGGGCGAGCAGAACGACATCGAGATGAGCATCGAGGGGATGCAGCTCACCTCCCACAGCTACTCGGTAGCCGCCTTCCACCGCTCCTATGTGGCGCTCGATGCCCATGGGCAGTTCGGCCTTTTTGCCGAGATTGAAGGCTCGATGCAGTTCGGGCGTGGCGAGTTTATCAACACCTCGGGCGAGACTCCGAAATACACCGAAAGTAAGAACATGAAGTTCAAAATCGGCTTCAATCCGGGTATGGCGGCCTATATCTTCCCCTCGGTCTGCGCCACCGTTTCGATCGGCCTGGGTGGTCTGCAATACACCTCCATCGAGCAGTTTAATGAAGCGGGCGAGAAGATCGGCTCACGCCGCGCCTCGAAGATGCAGTTCAGGCTCAACATCGCCGAAATCAATTTCGGCATGACCTTCCACCTCTGGAACAAACAAAAAATGGCTGCCAAACGGTAGCCATTTTTCATAGGAGAAAGCGGAGAGAGATTAAAAATTAAAAATTTAGAATTTAGAATTGACAAGAAAGGCAGAAAGGGCGAGAAAGGCAGAAAGAGCCTACAAGACCTATAAGACCTATGAGTCTATAAGCAGTCCTCTTTCCTCTTTCCTCTTTCCTCTTTCCTCTTTCCTCTTTCCTCTTTCCTCTTTGACCTGCCTGCGGCAGCTCGACTTTGCTCCGCCTCGGCAAAGTCTGCAA
>CAYOEE010000012.1:0-15638 GCA_964402935.1 uncultured Alistipes sp.
CGCGCGAACCGATGGCACGACCGCCATGCGGGTCGTACTCGTCGCGGATGGCCTTCATCTCCAGCAGGTGTTCGCGGCTGATCGACTCGTTACCACACTCGTAGAAGATGATGCTCGGGTTGTTGCGGTTGTAGATGATGGCGTCGCGCATCAGCTCCTTGCGCTGCTCCCATTGGCGACCCATGCGATCCTTCTCGGCATCGCCGGCGGGCATCGCCTGCATCAGACCCACGCGGTCGCACGACTCGACATCCTGTTTCCAGGGTGTAATGTGCATCCAGCGCACCAGGTTGGCGTTACCCTCCACCATCAGGTTGTTGCTGTAATCGCTCAGCCAGGCAGGGACACTCATGCCCACCCCCGGCCACTCGTTGCTCGTGCGCTGGGCGAAGCCCTTGATCTGAATAACGCGGTCGTTGAGCCAGATCAGACCCTCCCCGAAGCGTGTTTTGCGGAATCCGGTGCGGGTAGCCACCTCGTCAATCTTCTTTCCATCGACCCACAGCGAGGTCTTGACCGTGTAGAGGTAGCCGTAGCCCCAGCTCCAAAAGTGCAGGTCGTTTACCTCGGCCGAGGCCTTCACGATGTCCGTTGCGCCCGCCTTTACGGTGGTAGGCGCACCCTCAAATTGGCTGACACACACGCCGTCGGCATCAAGCAGTTCGACCCGATAGACGACCTTTTGATCGCGCGAGGTCTCGTTCTTGACCTCCGACTCGGCATGAATCACGGCCGAGCGGCTCTTGATGCGCATCCGGTCGGCATAGATATAGACGCCCGTGGTTTGAAGGTTGCTGTACAGCGGCAGGGTTTGGTAGAGGCGATCGGTGATGTGCAACCACACGTTTTTCGGGATACCACCGTAGTTGGCGTTGAAATTGCGGTCGCTCCATTGGTATTTCGTATCCGTGGCGCGCTCCTTGTAGTCCCAGCTGTTGTCGATGCGCAGGGCGATGACATTCTCCTTGCCGTGCTTGATGTAGGGCGTCAGGTCGAAACCCACGGCCATCGCACCATTTTCGTGCAGGCCGATGTGCTCGCCGTTGATGTAGAAATCGGCACCCTGACGAACGCCTTCAAACTCCACGAAAACCTTCTTGTGCTTGCTCTCGGCCGGCAGGCGGAAGTGCTTGCGATACCAAACCACGGTATCGGTCAGGTTGCGAATGTCGAGGCGGAACGCCTCGTCCTCGTTGAAGGGGCGGGGGAGCGTAACCTGCTTCCAATCGCTGTCTTGGAAGCGTACCTCTTTGGCCTCGGGCGTATCACCGACGCGGAGCAGCCATTCGGCATTGAAGTTATATTTGCGACGAATCTCCGACCCCTCGGCCGAAAGCGCGAGGAGGCATAACGTAGCTGCCAGCAGCAGGAAGCGGTTTTTCATCATGAAAGTGTGGGCTAAAAGGTTCTCTTACTCGATCTTCGAAATATCGACCATCATCAGATTCAGGCGTTTGCCGTTGGTGAAGTGGCCGCTTTGGAAGAGGAGTTTCGTGCCGTCGGGGCTGAAGCTGGGGTGTGCATGGTCGGGGCGCATCTTCGTGTCCGAAACGATCCAATGGCGCTCGCCCGTTGCGACGTTGATCAGCCACACATTGCCACCAAAGGTGTCACCGGCAGCCCAGCGGTTGTCGCGCGAGGCGTTGCAGTGCCAGAATCCGCGACCGCGCAGCTGACCGTCGATGGCCTGACGGTCATCGGCCAGCTCGACCTGTCCGATACACTCCACATCGTCGTTGCGCAGGTTGATGCGGATAATACCGCTCACCTGCTTGCGCAGACGGGGCTGGAAGCCCAGAATGTTGAAATAGACATAATCTTTCGTGGCAAACGTCTCGTGCGTCACCCAATCGAGCGACGTCTCCTTGTAGAGGGGCTTGAATACCGAACCGTCGGCCGTGCAGAACCACATACGCTGATGGGCATCGCCACCCGTTTCGTTGCAGAAGACGATCTCGCCCGGCGTGAAGCGGCTGGCCTGGATGTGACCCACCTTGAACTCCGTATCGACGACCTTCGTCACTTCGCCCGTCTTGAGATCCATCTTGCGGATACCGCTCAGCACTGGCTTGATCTTAATCGGCTGGTTCGTCTCGGGCAGGAAGGCGGCCTTCTCCATGCGCTCACGCTCCTCGGGTGTGCCGTCACGCTCGACGGTGATGTAGGCAAAGTCGTCGTTGCAATCGACGGCATAGCTTCCCGGGCGACCCATCTCGGTCGGGAATGTGGCGATGAATTTTTCGTAGGAGGATGCTTTCTTGACCTTGCCGCGCTTGACATCGGCAAAGAACTTGTCCAAATCCATGACATACATGTTCCAAGCCCCCTCCTCGCGGCGGCTCATGAACATACGGTTCGTCTTGTTGGCCAGGTAGGCACTCCCCAGATTCGGTCCTTCGGTGGCCTGGATAATCTTTCCGGTGGCCATTTCGATGAAGTAGATCTGCGTAGGACGCCATTTGCGCGTCTTTCCGTTGGGCATCGTGCTCTCGATCTCGGAATCGTTGCCGCGACTCGACGAGCGGAAGAGGAGGTATTTCCCGTCGGCCGTCCACATCGGGTCGGTCTGATAGAGGAAACGATCGTTCTTAAGCGTGTCGGTCAGCATCGTGATCGTGTGACCGGTCACCTTGTCCACATAGGTCTGCATCTCCGACGGAGTGCAATTGCCAAATTGCGCCGAGGCGGTTGCCCAAAAGGCGGTGGTGAACAGAAGAGCCAAGATTCTCTTTTTCATGGTGCGTGATGAATTATATTCTATTGATACAAATTTACGCAACAAAACACTTAAATCAAATAGAATTCTATTCATTTAGCTGGTCAATCGTCCATCTTGGCGCTGTTCTTTGGCTCGAAAGGGGCATTTTAGAAATAAATCCTCCTGTTTGTCACAGGCACTAAAAAACGTGCGTCCATTTGGTGGGCGCACGTTTTTTAGATCGGTTTTCGGTAACTTACTCGGCGGGGGTCTCCTCCGTAGTCTCCTCCTCAGCCTCGGGCTGGTTGGCGGGCGTTACGTCGATAAGCTCCACCTCGAACTCCAAAGCCTCGTTCGGGCCGATATCCTGACCGGCACCACGCTCGCCATAAGCGAGTTCGGCGGGAATCCACAGGATGATCTTACCACCCTTGCCTACGAGCTTCATACCCTCGGTCCAACCCGGAATCACGCGGTCCAGCGGGAACTCGGCGGGCTGATCCTCACCCTCACCGGCCTGGGGATTCCACTGCTTGCGCATCTTCTGAGCCTCCTCGGGCAGGTTGGCAAAGATTGAGCTGTCGAATACCTTGCCCTCGCGCGTGCGACCCGTGTAGTGTACCTTCACTACGTCGGCATCGTCCGTTGCCTTCATCGTCTTATCACCGGCCTTGACAACCTTGTAGAGCAGGCCCGACTCGGTCTTCTTGACGCCCGACTTCTTGGCTACCTTCTCCAGCCACTCGGCCGAAGCCTTGGCATTCTCGGCCGGAACGACTACCATGAAGTAGTTTTGCAGGTAGTTGCGAACGGTCATTTCGTCCATCTGGCCGTTGTCGTTGGCACCATCCACGATGGCCTTACCTACCCAGTAAACCTGCAACGGCATACCGCTCTTGGCGAGGTTCGTACCCAGATCCACACCAAAGGCATACGAAAGCTCCTGGCGCTCCTGCTCCGACTCAAACATAGCCTCGTCGGCCTTCGGGTACTCAACGCGGGTCGAGTCGCCCTGAGCCAGGCGTACGCTGCCGGCCTCGGCACGCTTCTCGGCAATCTCCTTGGCGCGTACCTGACGCTTCGTCTGGAAGTAGTCCTGCAACTTCTCGACGGCCTCCTCCTGCGAAACGGAAGCCTTGCCGAAAGCGGCCTTGTTCAGACCCTCGACAATCTCCTCGAAGTCGAACGGAATGTCACCCATCTGGAAGCTGATACCCTGAATGATGTTCGAACCGATGGCATACGACAGGCTGTCCATCTCGGATTTGTTGCCCATCTGAACCTTCGTCTCGTTGCCACCGCACGAAACGAACATGGCAGCACCTACAAGGGCTGCGATCAAGCTGATCTTTTTCATTTTTGTATTCGTTGTTAAGTTTTTACGTTTGCTTTTTAGTTGTTCGGGGCAAAGATAATAAATCTTTGGCAGAATTACGCACTCAGGCTACTAAAACTCTCTTCGGCTCCATTCGGCGTATTTGTCGAGCTTGAGGAGTTCGATTTCGAAGCAGATCGTGGCGTTGGGCGTGATGCCGAACTCCTCGTTGCCCTCGGCGCCGTAGGCCAGCTTCGAGGGAATCCAGGCGATCACCTTGCCACCCTCGCCGATGAGTTTGATGCTCTCCTGCAATCCCGGTTTGAGATCTTCGAGGCGCATGCGGAGCGTATCGCCGCGCTCGTAGGAGGAGTAAAGCTCCTTGGCTTCGAGATTCAGAATACGGTAGCGCATATACAGCGAGTCGCGCGAGGCGGCCGGTACGCGCTGTTGATCGCCCAACTGCTCAACCTGATAGGTGACACCCGTGCGCGTGCGAGCCATTTCGCGGTTCGCCTCGGCCAGGTCGGCCAGCAACTGCTCCTCGAGTGCCACGGCCTTCTCGGGCAGGGTGTGGTTCATGTAGCCCAGGAAGAAGGTCTCGGCCTCCTCGGGGGTCATGAGCGTATGCTCGCGTACCACATCGCGCATACCGCGCATAACGGCCTCGATACGAATCGTCGAGTCCATCTTCAGGAGTTGCGTGCCGATGTTCATGCCCAGCACATAGGCCACCGAATCGGTATCCGATTGGAGGCGGTAATCGCCACCCGAATATTTCGAGCAGCCGATGATCGTCAGCAGGACGATCCATATCGAAATGATCTTTTTCATCCCTGTTTATCGTGGTTTTGGTTCGAACGAAGTGTTTGACCGCAGAGTTTCCAGAGGATACGGGCACCGACCGAAGCGTCGATATGATCCGCCTCGGAGGGGCATACCTCCACCATGTCGAAGCCGATGATGCGGCGGCTTTGACCCAAAAGTTGCAACAGGCGCACCGCCTTGTTGAAACTCAATCCGCCCGGCACGGGAGTGCCCGTGTGTGGGCAGTAGGGGAGATCCAACCCGTCGATGTCGAAGCTCACATAGACCTTCTCGGGCAGTGCCGTGATAATCTCGTGGCACAACGCATCCCACGGACGCCCTGCCGATTCGGCCTCCAGGAGCAGCTGATCGTCAAACTGCGTGACGCGTCCCGATTGCTCGGCGTGTTGCTTCTCGGCTTGGCTGAAGTCGCGCACGGCCACCTGTACGATGCGCTCGACCTGCTGCACGTCGTGCAGGACGTTGTGCATGATCGAGGCGTGCGAGAAGATGAATCCTTCGTACTTCTCGCGCAGGTCGCAATGGGCGTCGATGTGCAGGATGCCGAACGAGTTGTGGTATTTGCCGAGGGCGCGGATCAGCCCGTAGGGGGTCGAGTGATCACCGCCGACAAGTCCCACCAGTTTGCCCTTGGCGAGCCACAGCTCGGCCTGCTCGCGGATGTTGCGGTTCAGCTCGAACGAGCCTTCATTGACGCGACGAATCTTGCGCACCACATAGTCGTCGGTCGTCTCGCCACCCCCTTCGAGGTGCTCGATTACGCGACGAGCATCGTGGCGCAGGCGTTGCGAAAGCTCCAGGATCGAATAATCGACCGGTGCGGTGGCGATTCCCTGCCGCCAGGCATCGGGAGCCGCGCTGTCGTAGAAGTCGAGCTGGGTCGATGCTCCGATGATGGCATCGGGCGCATAGGCTGCACCGGCGCCATACGATACGGTCACGTCCCAGGGCGCCGAGAGCAACACCAAGGCCGCCTCTTCGGGACTGAAGGGCATCGAGAAGTAGTTGCCGTTATCGACACCTACGCCATCCGGATCGAAAAATTCTTGTGCCATAATATCGTGTGATCTATCCGACAAAAGTACAAAAAATTATATTTTTATCTATATTTGTGCAGGTAAAACCGCTTTTTCGATGAAAAATCATCCTCCAAAAGTCGTGATGGATCGTGCGATCCCCTTTTTGGCCGAGGCTTTAGCCCCCTATTGCGAGGTGGTGGCTCTGGCCGGATCGGCCATTTCGGCACGCGATGTGCGCGATGCCGATGCCCTGGTGGTTCGTACCCGCACGCAGTGCAATGAGGCGTTGCTCGGCGGGAGTCGGGTGCGGGTCATCGTGACCGCCACGATCGGCTTTGACCACATCGACCGCGCCTGGTGCGAGGGGCACGGGATTCGCGTCGTGACGGCTGCCGGATGCAATGCCCGCGGTGTGTTGCAGTGGGTGGCTGCCGTGTTGGTCGCCGCTGCACGCACGGAGGGATGGCGCCCCAAGGAACGGACGCTCGGCATTGTTGGAGTCGGTCATGTCGGATCGCTCGTCAAGCACTATGCCGAAAGCTGGGGCTTTCGGGTCGTCTGTTGCGACCCACCGCGCGAGGAGCGGGAGCGGCTCGGATTTCTCTCGCTGGAGGAGGTGGCACGTGAGGCGGATATCGTTACGTTTCACACGCCGCTCGATCGTTCGACCTACCACCTTGCCGATGCCGCTTTGCTGGCCGCGATGAAGGAGGATGCGTTTGTGATCAACTCTTCGCGTGGAGCGGTGGTCGATAACGAAGCCCTGCTTCGCAGCGGACTGCGCTGTGCGCTCGATGTCTGGGAGGGCGAGCCGCAACTCAGTCTGCCTCTGTTGGCACAAGCGATGGTTGCCACGCCTCATGTGGCCGGTTATACGGCCCAAGGCAAGGCCAACGCTTCGGCCATTGCGGCGCGTGTCTTGAGCGAGGAGTTCGGCCTTCAGCTTTTGGATTGGTATCCCTCGGAAGTGCTCCCGCCCTGTCCACGTGAGATTGATTGGCCGACACTTTGTAGCACGATTGATCGCTATTGCGACCTCAGGGCCGAGAGCCAAATTCTGAGACAGAACCCCGAAAAGTTTGAGGCTTTGCGGGATGGATATCGTTATCGGGAGGAGTATTTTTGATTTTTGCACCCCTTTTTGTATCTTTGTCGCACTATGTATCGACGCATCATACGTCCCTGGCTCTTCTCGCTCTCCGGTGAGCAGTCGCACCGCATGGCCATTTTGCTGTTGCGGATCATCGGTTTTGTGCCCGGAGGCAGGTGGCTGTTGCGGAAATTTTGTGCCGTGGAGCACCCTGCGCTGGAGCGGGAGGTCTTCGGGGTAAAATTCCGCAATCCGATCGGTATGGCTGCCGGCTTTGACCGCAACGGCGAGGTTTATGGCGAATTGTCGGCCATGGGCTTCGGCTTTGTCGAGATCGGTACGATCACCCCGCGTGCCCAATCGGGGAATCCGACCCCCCGTCTCTTCAGTCTGCAACGCGATCGGGCGGTGATCCATCGCCTCGGTGCGCCGAATCGAGGGCTGGAGGTGGCTTTGCGCCACCTGAGAAACGGCCACGAAGGGGTTGTGGTGGGGTGTAATATCTCCTGCAACGCCTCGACGCCTTCCGAGGAGGCTCCCACGGATTACCTGCGTCTGTTCCGCAACCTCTACCAATATGCCGACTACTTTGCGGTCGATTTGAGTGGCGACGATGTATTGGAGGAGTCGGTGGTGCGCACGGAGGCCTATATTCGCAGTGTGCTTGAACCGCTCTTCGACTTCCGTCGCGGACAAAATCAATACCGCCCGATTCTGGTGAAGATCTCGCCCGATTTGACCGACGAGGAGGTGGATCGTGTGACCGATATATTGATCGCCACACCGCTCGATGGCGTGGTGGCTACAAACGGCACTCACCTCAGGGAGGGGCTGGTAAGCTCCCCCTCGAGCATCAAGCGCATCGGCGCAGGGCGACTTTGCGGTCGTCCGCTGACCGAGCGTTCGATTCGAATCGTGCAGCGTATTCACGAGCGGTCGGGAGGAAACTATCCGATTATCGGTTCGGGAGGTATGATGAGCCCCGAAGATGTGGAGGCCATGCTGGCGGCAGGTGCCGATCTGGTGCAGCTCCACACGGGCTATCTGTACGAAGGACCGAAATTGTTGAAGGATATCTGCAATCGGTTGATTCCCGTACCGGAGCAGGCCGAGCCTGCGACCGCTCCCGACGAGGAGCAGCCGACGGAGCAGGCAACGAACATGACCGAGGAGCGTGTCGATTGACACGCCCTCAATTTATATAAGGTATAGCCATGCAAGCAACCATCATTACAATCGGGGATGAGATCCTGATTGGTCAGATTGTCGATACGAACTCCGTGTCGATTGCCCGTCGGCTCAATGCGGCCGGCATTGTCGTACATGAAAAGTGCTCGATTGGGGATAGCCGCGAGGAGATTATTGCCGCCATCCGTCGTGCCGAGCAGACCTCGCAGGTGGTGATCCTCACGGGTGGCCTCGGACCTACGAAGGACGACATCACGAAGAAGACCCTGGCCGAGCTTTTTCATAGCGCGATGCGCTTCGACGAGGGGGTGGCGCGTCATGTGGAGCAGATGCTCACCGAGCGTGGCATAGCCTTCAATGCCCTGAATCGTTCGCAAGCCGAAGTGCCTGCATGTTGTACCGTGATGCACAACGCCCACGGTACGGCACCCGGTATGTGGTTCGAGGATGCAGGGCGTGTGATCGTTTCGTTGCCCGGTGTGCCGTTCGAGATGGAGCACCTGATGGAGGATGAGGTGATGCCCCGCCTGAAAGCGCACTTCGCCCTGAAGCAGATCGTGCATCGTACCCTGATTACGGCCGGCCTGGCCGAGTCGCTTCTGGCCGAGCGGATCGAAACGTGGGAGGAGGCGCTGCCCTCGTACCTGAAATTGGCCTACCTGCCTGCCCCGGGAATCGTACGCCTGCGCCTCTCGGCCTACGAGGTGGAGGGGCTGACCGTCGGCGAGGAGATCGAGCGTCAATTTGCCCTCCTCAGAGAGTTGATACCCGATTATGTGGTTGGTTTTGAGACGGCTACCGTGGAGGAGCAGGTGCATCAAATGCTCATTGAAAAGGGGCGCACGCTGGCCGTGGCCGAGAGTTGCACGGGCGGTAAGATCGCCTCGAAATTCACCGCCATGGCGGGCGCTTCGGCCTACCTGTTGGCCGGTGTGGTGGCCTATGCCAACGAGGCGAAGCGCGATATTTTGGGCGTCGATCCCGAAATGATTGCGCGCTACGGAGCTGTGAGTGAGCAGGTGGCGCGCGAGATGGCCGAGGGAGTGCGTCGCATCAGTGGGGCTGATTACGCCCTTGCTACGACCGGTATTGCCGGCCCGACGGGCGGCACGGAGCAGAAACCCGTCGGCACGGTTTGGTTTGCACTCGCCACACCCACCGAAACCGTGGCTCTGAAGCACGCCTGCGGCACGGATCGCGGTCAGGTGATCGACCGCGCTACGGCTTTCGCCATCCGTCTTTTGCGCGATAAATTGCGGCTTGAATAGCTAATTTTGGGGTGAAATGTAAATAATTTTGAGTTTTGAAGTTTGAATTCTGATTTTTTCAGTATATTTGCACTCCCTTTTGGAAACTATAATTAAACAAATTTAACGGAACTATGAAGGTTTGCGAAATCACTGGTAAGGTGGCGATGACCGGCAACAACGTGTCGCACTCGCACCACAAGACCAAGCGCACGTTCAGTCCCAACCTGAAAACCAAGCGCTTCTGGTCGGAAGAAGAGGGCCGCTGGGTTACCTTGAAGGTAACGGCTGCCGGTATGAAAACTATTAACAAGAAAGGTCTTGCTGTAGCTCTGCGTGAGGCAGCTGCTCCGAAGAAGATCTACTAAAACGCTTTTTAAGAAATGGCAAAGAAAGGTAACAGAGTGCAGGTCATCTTGGAGTGCACCGAGCAGCGTGAGAGTGGCGTAGCAGGTATGTCGCGTTACATCACCACCAAGAACAAGAAGAACACGCCGGAGCGTCTGGAGCGTAAGAAGTACAATCCCTATCTGAAGCGTGTAACGGTTCATCGTGAAATTAAATAGTAGCTTAAGACTATGGCAAAGAAAGTAGTTGCAACACTGAAGACCGGTGCAGGTAAGCAGTTTACCAAGTGCATCAAGATGGTTAAGTCGGATAAGACCGGTGCCTACATGTTCAAGGAGGCTATCGTTCCCAACGCCGAGATAAAGGAGTTCTTCGAGGAGAAGAAGTAGTATTTTAGGAGGAAACTCTTAAATACAAAGGGCATCCAAATGGATGCCCTTTGTGTTTTCTGTTGTTTGGAGCGGCTGATTGGGCGTTACCCTTGCGGTGAAATTGCTCAAGTGCGTCAAGTATGCTACGCATTTCACCACGGCGGGTGCCTAAAAACAGCACTCTTAATTCCTCGCGGGAGGGTGGTGTAAGGTGGTGTGTAAGGATCTTAAACAGCTTCTAAAGAATTAAAAGATATTAACAAATAGATAGTCTTTAATTTCTTTACTATCTTTAATCTTCTCTCTTTCCTCTTTCCTCTTTCCTCTCTCCTCTCTCCTCTCTCCTCTTTAGAACTTATGTACGGCGCGGATCAGGAATTTCGAATATTTCGTGATCTCGTTAAAGACATAGGGTGCCTCCATACCCATGTGGGCCGACATGGCGATCTTCTCGTCAAGCTCCGTCGAGGAGAAGTAGAAACATTTGCCGTCGATGCGCTCTCCACCGTGCTCCTTCAGATTCTCGTTGAACGTCAGGCGTGCCTGGCGGTTGTTGTGCATACGGTTGCCACCGTTGTAGTTGTTGCCCAGCTTCAGCACCTCGTCGATTGCGGGCAGATACCAACCCTCGCCCTTCTCCTTGCACCACTTAAAGGCGGGGAAGTGATCCCACGAAAGGTTGTTCTCGGCGATGTAGCGTGCCACGGCCTCCATGTTCTTCATGCCGTCGTGCGAATCCGTAGCCCCCACCTCGCAAAGTTCACCCTTGCGGAAGGTGCTCCACTCGATCATCACCTCGTCGAGCGAAATGATCAGGCCGTGCGTACCCTCGTCATTGACCATAAAGACGACACCCTGCAAACCATTGTAGTCGTAGTACTGACCCACCTCGAAGCGCATAACGTGCGGTTGGGTCGGAGCGACCGGTGCAGTTGCGGGAGTCGGAACGGGCTGCGGAACGGGTTGCGGTTGCGGCGCAGGTTGGGACACGGGTTGTGGTGCAGGTTGCGGTGCGGGTTGCGGTGCAGGCTGGGGCGCGGGAGCGGGTTGCTCGATGGTGGCAACGATCTTGTGCGGTTTTTTCGTGCGGTTGTAATCCTCCACAAAACCATCCGAGTAACGGATATAGCACACCTCGCTTACGGGCAGGACGTAGGTCGGACCCTCGGGACGGGCAAAACGCTTATAGCGAACGTTCTCGGTCGAAATTTCAGAGACAACGGCCTCGATGCGGGTCGAGTCGGTCTTGACGATCAGGTCTTGTGCCATGGTGGCCGAAGCGGCAAAGATGGCCAGCAACAACAGGAAACTCTTTTTCATAACTCGTTTTTTTCGGTTCGGATAGTGTAAAGATAACGCTTTTTTTCAAACATTCTTACTATCTTTGTACGATAGAACTGCAAAAACAGCATTTTTTATGGGATTTTTCGATATTTTCAAGAAAAAAGAACAGCCGAAGGCGGTGCAGTCGGAGGCTGAAGTGCAACAGCAGCAGGTCGCGGAGGAGCAGCAAAAAGAGGAGCTTTCGGCCGGCCTGGAGCGCACGAAAACGGGCTTGTTCTCGAAACTGGCGCGTGCCGTAGCGGGTCGCTCGACCGTCGATGCCGATGTGCTGGACGATCTGGAGGAGGTGCTCATTACGTCGGACGTGGGCGTGGAGACCACCGTGAAGATCATCGAGCGCATCGAAAAGCGCGTGGCACGCGATAAGTATATGGGTACTTCGGAGCTGCAACAGATTCTGCGTGAGGAGATTGTTGATCTGATGGACGAGGCGCACTCGACCGAGGGCAACTTCGGCCTCGATGCCAAGGAGGGCGAACCCTATGTGGTGATGGTTGTGGGCGTGAATGGCGCGGGCAAGACCACCACGATCGGCAAACTCGCAGCCCAGCTCAAGAAGGCGGGCAAAAAGGTGTGGATTGGTGCGGCCGATACGTTCCGTGCGGCAGCCATCGACCAGCTTCAGGTGTGGGCCGACCGTGCCGGTGCTACGATGATTCGCCAGGAGATGGGCTCGGATCCCGCCTCGGTGGCTTTCGATACCTTGCAGTCGGCCAAGGCCAACGGTGCGGATGTGGTGCTGATCGACACGGCAGGTCGTCTGCACAACAAGATCGGCCTGATGAACGAGCTGACGAAGATTCGCAACGTGATGGGCAAAGTGATTCCCGATGCTCCGCACGAGGTGATGCTTGTTCTGGATGGCTCGACGGGTCAGAACGCCTTCGAGCAGGCCAAGCAATTCACGCAGGCCACGCAGGTAACCTCGCTGGCCATCACGAAACTCGACGGCACGGCCAAGGGCGGAGTAGTGATCGGTATCAGCGACCAATTCCATATTCCGGTACGTTATATCGGCATCGGTGAGGGGGTAGATCAGCTCCGCATCTTTGATCGTCGTGACTTTATCAATGCCCTCTTTGGCGATGCAAAAAATTAACGTCATCACGCTCGGTTGCTCGAAGAATACGGTTGATTCGGAGCATCTGATGGCACGCCTGGCGGCGGCCGGCTACGAGGTGCGCTTCGACAGCGATCGCACGGATGCCAAGACGGTGGTGATCAACACCTGCGGCTTTATCGGCGATGCCAAGCAGGAGTCGATCGAGATGATTCTGCGTGCCGTGGAGGCAAAGCAGCAGGGTAAGATCGAGCGGCTCTTTGTGATCGGTTGCCTCTCGGAGCGTTATGCCGACGAACTACGTGAGGAGATTCCCGAGGTGGATGACTACTTTGGCGCTCGCACCTGGGAGGGGATTATTGCCGCCCTGGAGGCCGATCCGCGTGAGGAGCTGAAGACCGAACGCCACCTCACCACCCCGAAGCACTACGCCTACCTTAAAATCTCGGAGGGGTGCAACTGGATGTGCGGCTACTGCGCCATTCCGCTTATTCGCGGTCGCCATGTCTCGGTGCCGATGGAGGAGTTGGAGGAGGAGGCGCGCAAGCTGGCCGAAAAGGGGGTGAAGGAGTTGATCCTCATTGCGCAGGACTCGACCTACTACGGCATCGACCTTTACGGCAAGCGGATGTTGGGCGAACTGCTCCGTCGCCTCTGCCGAATCGAGGGTATTGCCTGGATTCGCCTCCACTACGCCTATCCGGCCGCCTTCCCCGAGGAGGTGATCGAGGTGATGGCCTCGGAGGAGAAGATCTGCAAATACCTCGATATTCCGTTCCAACATATCTCGGATAATCAGCTCAGTGCGATGCTTCGTCGCCATACGAAGGCCGAGGCTGTGGAGCTGATTCACAAGCTCCGCACGCGCATCCCTGACCTGGCACTTCGTACGACGATGCTTGTGGGCTATCCGGGCGAGACGGAGGCGGATTTCGAGGAGTTGTGCGACTTTGTGCGTGAGGTGCGCTTCGAGCGCCTGGGCGTCTTCCCCTATTCGGAGGAGGAGGGAACCTACTCGGCTACGAAACTCACGGACAACGTGCCTGAGGAGGTCAAGCAGGCGCGTGTCGATCGCCTGATGGCTCTGCAACAAACGATTGCGGCCGAGCTGAATCAGCAACGCGTGGGGCGTACCGAGCGGGTGATTGTCGATCATCGTCAGGGCGATTTCTATGTGGCACGCTCCGAGTACGATTCGCCCGAGGTGGATCAGGAGATTTTGATTCCGGCCGACGGGAAACGCCTCTTCAAGGGTTGTTTCTACGATGTAACGATCACGGATGCAGCGGATTACGACCTCTATGGTGAGGTGATTCGTTAGCTCGATCGGCCGATTGTGCTGAGTGTGTGCAAGAATCCGTGCAATATTATTTGGTTATTTCTCGTTTTTTTTCTACCTTTGAATTGGGAAAAAGGTATCAAAAGCTAACCTATGGCCGATAAGAGTGTTATCACTACGTTGGAGAGCCGCGCACGACAGCTCATGGACGATCACAAACGATTGTCCGAGGTGGTGCGTAGTCTGACGGCCGAGCTTACGAAACTCAAGGGCGAGAAGCGCTCGTTGGAGGAGGAGAATAAGCGCCTTCAAAGCGAGCTGCAACGCAAGGAGTTGGCCGAGGGGTTGGCCGGTGAGAGCCGAAACCGCGAGAAAGCACGAGCGCGTGTCAATCGCCTGATGCGGGAGGTGGACAAGTGCATCGCGCTCTTGGGCGGCATCGAAGATGCAGCAGCCCGTGAGGAGATGAAGCAAGCGAAATAAACGAACAACAGCAGTATGGAGCAGGAGAAAAAACCATTGACCATTACGCTCAGAATAGCCGGTAAACCCTACCAATTCACCATCGACCGTGAACGGGAGGAGATTTATCGCCTCGGTGAGCGAGAGGTAAATGCCTGCTTTGCGAAGTGTAAGCAGTCGCAGAAGAAGGGGTGGATCGACTTCGACTACCTCGTGGTGACTGCCCTGCAATTCGCCATGACCAACGTCTATATGCGCCAAAGCCGCGAGGTGGGTGGCGAGGATCTCAAGCGCCTCGACAACCTCAGCGAGGAGTTGGCAACCTATTTGGAGAACCGGCTCGAGGAGTAGGGTTGGTGGTGCGTGCAGTGCCGTAGGGTACTTGTTGTTGATGGAGTGAGATCCTTAGATAGGATCAACGTTCTTTTACATACCAAGAAGAATCTACCCGCATAGATTCCTTAATAGCTTTGCGAAACTGAACACTTTTTACATTGGGGTCAACTCGCGGCTTTTTCAAAATCAGGCCTTAACCCTTCGGGGTGTCGCTCAGGCGGCCGTTGGAAGATTGCGATGTCGGAGCCCCCACACATGACGTTTTTTGCAGATTCGTCAAACAAGACTAAGGAATCCTATGCGGTTTTTTTATTGAAACGACTTATTCAACATATTTAACCATTTTAAAACAGACACATTCGACTATGAATACCGTTTTAATCGCCCTAATCTCGGCCGTTGTGGCCGTCGTGATCTACGCTGTGGTGACGAACCTCGTGGCCAAGATCTCGATCCGCAAGCGCCGTGAGGCTGCCCTCAAGGAGGCCGAGGCCGAGGGTGAAATGATAAAGAAGGAGAAGATGCTCCAGGCCAAGGAGCACTTCATGCAGCTCAAGAGCAACCACGACCGCCAGGTCAATGAGCGCAACCAGAAGCTGCAACAGAGCGAGCAGCGCGCCAAGCAGTTGGAGCAGAACCTCCAGAACCAGCAGCGCGATTTGGACCATAAGCTCAAGGAGAACGACCGCCTGAAGGAGCAGATGCAGAACCAGATGCAGCTCATCGAGCACAAGAAGGAGGAGCTGGAGCAGATGCGCCGTGAGCAGAACGTGCGCCTGGAGCAGATCTCGGGCTTAAGCTCGGAGGAGGCCAAGAACATCCTGATCGAGAACATGAAGTCCGAGGCCAAGGCTGAGGCTGCGGCCTACATCAACGAGACGATCGAGGAGGCCAAGCTCTCGGCTACGAAGGAGGCCAAGCGCATCGTGGTAGCCTCGATTCAGCGTGTGGCTACCGAGACGGCCATCGAGAATGCCGTGACGGTCTTTAACATCGAGAGCGACGAGGTGAAGGGTCGCATCATCGGCCGTGAGGGTCGCAACATCCGCGCCC
>CAYOEE010000013.1:0-15098 GCA_964402935.1 uncultured Alistipes sp.
ACTGACCGTCGTGGGCGAGGCGGCCGACATCAAGCACGTCGAGAAGATCCTCGGCAATGCCGTCAAGAGCCTCAACGAGCCGAACCTCGTATCGGTCTTCATCGGCATGATCCTCGGTCTGATGCTGGGCTATATCCCCATTGCCGTACCGGGAATCTCAGTGCCTGTGCGGTTAGGTTTGGCCGGAGGCCCGATTTTGGTCGGTATTCTGATCGGTACGTTCGGCCCGCGACTGCACATGATCACCTACACGACCCAAAGCGCCAACATGATGTTGCGTGCGCTGGGTTTGGATCTCTACCTGGCCTGCCTCGGTCTTTCGTCCGGTGCTCGTTTCTTTGAGACGATCGTGCGCCCTGAAGGGATGTTGTGGCTCGGTGCAGGATTCCTCCTTACGCTGTTGCCGATTCTTCTGGTGGGCATCTTGGCACTGAGATGGTGGAAGCTCGATTTCGGCTCGATCTGCGGTCTGATGTGCGGCTCGATGGCCAACCCCATGGCGCTAAACTATGCCAACGACACGATCGAGGGCGACAATCCTTCGGTAGCTTACGCCACGGTCTATCCCGTCTGTATGTTCCTGCGCGTGGTGATTATCCAGGTCGTGCTGATGATTTTATTGTAGAGGAGAATGTAGAAAAGTGGTGGACGGTAGTCGGGCTTAAGGTCTGAGGCCACTGAGCCCACTGAGCCCACTGAGCCCACTGAAAAAAAGTCAGTAGCCCCAGCTGCCCTAGTAGCCCCAAGACTCGCCAACCTCCCCCCCACACCAAAAAAGACAGGCCGCCGTGGTCTGTCTTTTCTTCGTTGATGCTTACGTTACCGATTCGGATAGGGTTGCCCCACCTCGAATCCGAGCGAACGCATCCACTCTACGGTTTCGATATCGACCTCGTCGTTGCGATCGGCCCAACGACCCTCGCGCACCAGCTCCTCGCGCTGACGGTCAATCCACGCACGCAACGGGAATTCGGGCACGGCCGTAGCCTCGGCCGCCGTGCGCATCGAGGGGCGAATCTTCCGATCGAAGATCAACGCACGGGTAGGACGACGATCCCCCTCCCAGCGGAAGCCCTTGAGGTAGAGGGGCTGATCCTCGGGAATCTTGTCGATCGGATAGATCGGCCATACGGGGTTCGTGCGATAGACAATCTTGGCCAACTGGCGCTCCTCGATGAAGAAGGTGGCATCACCACTCTCGATGACGGCCATCATCACCACCTCCTGCGGCACGCCGTCCTTCTGGAAGAAGATCGTCTGCACGTTACCGTTCACATCGACGCGATACAGCTCGTTCTCCGCGAAGTAGGCCTGCATCTTCTTGCCCGTGATTTGGTCGTAGTAGACCGTATCGAACTGCGAGGCCATCATCGGGTCGCCCACAAACTCGGCGTGCTCGATCTGACTGTTGGCCGTGTAGATATCCATCACCTCGGAGGTAATCTGGTTCGTCTCGTTCCACAAGACGGGCTTAATATATAGGTGTGCCGTCGAGTCGAGCGAACGAGCCGTCATCGAATCGCACACGGCCTGGAAATCGGAACGGAAGATACGCACGTTGCGGAAGCCCTTGATAAAGCGATAGAGGCTGTCGATGACCTTCGTCGAGTCGGTCGTGTCAATCAAGAGAGCCATGCGGTGCAACGAGTCGAGCGAATCGGCCATACGCCCCATTACGGAATCGACGAAATTCATATCGAATGGCAGGAGCGAATCAACCTGACGGAAGGTGGCCGAGTCGATTAGGTGGACAATACCGCGACGACGGTCACGCTCCATGCGCGCCTTCATCTTCGCACGCGCCTTCTCCAGACGCTCTGCCTTACGGATCGAGTCACGCACCTCCATGGCACGCAACTTTACATTGGTCTTCTTCTGACGCTCCACGGCAATCGAGTCGAGCAGGGCCTTCTTGGCCGCAGCACGCTCCTTACGCTTCAGCTCGGCAGCCTCACGAGCCGCCTCCTTGCGCTGTTGCTTTTCAAGGGAACGACGCTCCTTCTCGGTGAGCGTATCCTGCGGAATCGTATCCAGGAGCATCGAATCAACCACCCCACCCTGCAACGAATCCGGCAAAAGTGACTCGCTTACCGAGTCGGCACTCGGGCTATCGGCCGGCATTTCGTCGCTCCTCAGGACAGACTCCTGCGACTCCATCGACTCAGGACGCTCCGGGGTCGGGCCGTTCCAATTCAGGCGCTGCTCCAACTCCGCCTTGCGCTTGGCTGCCTCTTCGGGATCGATCTTCGGAGCCAAAGGCGCCGTTTCATTGAGCGTAGTATCGGCCTCCACGGCGGGGGCATATTCGTTCGGAATCGGGTCCCCGATTTTGAGCGTATAGAGGTAGATCGAATCACTGCGCATGAAGATCGAGTCGGCATTCTGCTCCAGATCGTAGTTAATCAGCACGGGATCCTTGGTCAAAAAGCCGTTGCCCGTCTCCTCCCAATACTCGCCAAAGTCGCCAAAGACGAGATTCTTGTGCTCCGTCTCGTCGATCTGGAGGTTGTTACGCAACACAACGTGCTTCTCGACGCGGTAGTAGTCGAGCGTATCGCTCCAAAGCTCCTGCGTCTCGGTCAGCAGGTAGCCGTTGCGCGTCACGAGGTACTGCTGCGCAGCCTTTCTAAACTCGCCCCGATCACCCGAAAGGTAGTTTCCGTCGGCATCCCAGATGTGGGTATTTTCGTGGAAGTAGGCATTTTCGCTCTCCGTGTTGTAAATCACCGAGTCGCCCTTCATTTGGTACTCCTCGTTGCGCATCTCGACATCATCGACCGCCACCAACTCCTTGCGATCCGAGAAGTAGTAGCCTCGCTGCGCCTCCATCTGGTTCTCGCGGTTGATCAGCACACCGCCGCCCCAAAATTCGCCGATGTTATCTTTCGTATTGAAGCTGAAGTTGGGCGTATAGAGCGTGGCATCGCCATCGACCACCTTCACCAACTCGGAATAGACCCGCACTTCGTTGATCGCGCCGTCGTAATCGGCTCTCTCGCCGTACATGTAGGTCGTATTCTTGTTGATGAGCACGTTGCCGAAGCACTCCACACGCGTATCGGAGTAGCGCACCGCACTGTCGCAGGTGATCACCGCCCCGTTGTGCTGCGCCGCCACATTGCCCACGAGGAAAAGCACGGAATCCCCCGGCGCCACAGGCCCCGAGAGATCCGACTTGAGGTGGATGATCTTCTTCTCTGCCTCGCGGTTATCGGGCGCCACCGCCCCCGAACCCGCGGCAAAGAGCATCGTACCGACCGCCGTCAGTGTGATTACTATCGTAAGAATCTTGCGCACGCCTACTCTACCCAATGTTTATTCTCGAATTCACCCTCGCGGAAGGCGGGATCGATATAGACGTACATACCCTTGATCTTGGAAGTGAGCCACTCGTTGAAGATGCGCTCCTTCTTTTTCTGCAACGCCAACTGCTCCAGGCGCAGGTAGTCGTCGGCCAGCGAAGCCGTGTGGGTCGGGATGACCTTCACGAGCTTAACAACCTTGGCCAGCTGATCCTGCATGGCATCGGTCGTGAGGAACGAGTTCGACACGTCGCCCTCCTTCATCATGATCAGGTGGTTGTAGTCGTCCAAGGCACTGAACTGCGCAAAATCCTCGCGCAGGAACTTCGTCACCATCAGGTTGGCATCGAAAGCCTGGTAGCGCTCCAGGATAGCCTGGTTCGAGACGATACCGCCGTTCATCTTCGAAGTCTTGTCATCCGAGTGCTCCTGAGCAGCCTGCTCGAAGGTGATCGAGTCGGCACGAATCAACTGCACGAGGCTGTCGAGCGTGGTGAGCGACTCGCTCAACTCCTCCGACGTATAGGAGGGCTTGAGGATGATGTGGCGGAAGTGGTAGAGCTGACCCTGCTTACCGAGTAGCTCGATGATGTGGAAGCCGAACTGTGACTCGACTACCTCCGAAATCTGCCCGACACGCAGCTGCTCCAGCGCATCGCCAAAGGCGGGATCGAGACCCGAAAGGGGCGTGGGATCCATCTCACCACCGCGCATAGCCGTACCATCCTGCGAATACATACGCGCCAGGTTGGCAAACTTGGCCTGCCCTTTGATGATTCTTTCGCGCATCTCCAGCAGACGCTCCTTGGTGCGCTGCTTGGCCTCCTTGATCGACTTGGGATACTTCGTGATGTGGGCATAGACATACTGCTCGGCCACGGTCGGCAGGCTATCCTTCGAGATCGAGTTGTAGAAGTGCTCCACCTCGCCCGGGATCACCGTCACCTGGTTCTCTACCTCATAGCGCATCGACTGAGCAAAGGATTGCTCGCGGGCACGCTGCTGCAACATCTCGCGGATGTTGAAGATCGGCATGTGGTGAATAGCCTCCAGCTCCGCAATCGAACCGGCCTCGGTAATCATCGCCTGCACCTGATCCTCGACACGCGAAAGGATATCACCCTCGCTGACATGCACCGAGTCGATCTGCCCCTGATGATAGAGCAACTTCTGCGTCATGATCGCCTCCAGCGCCTCGTTCATCGGATCACGATCCGACGTATAGCCCTCGGCACGACGCTGCTCGACTAACTGGCGGGCATACTCCGCAACCTCGGAGTGCAGAATCGACGACGAGCCGACCACGGCTACCACCTTATCGAGCATCACCTGGCGTTTCTGCGCCCATGCGGCCGTCAAACAAAGGGCGGCCATGATCATCCATACAAAACTCTTTTTCAACATATTTTTTTCAATCTCTTTTTGTCCGTTTTTCGTTCGCTACTCCTCGTCGGTATAAAGGCGCACGGCACCCTCCTCGACCGAGGCGTCATAGAGCTGCTGCTCGTGGTCGCGGATCACCTGCTGCTGGCGACCGTTGAAGAGGATGCGACGAATGGTCTGTTGCAACCTTTCGAGCGGAATGGCATCCCCCGCACGACGCACCTCGTCGATGCGGAAGTAGTAGTAATAGTCACGATCGCTCATCTCCTGGATGCCGCTCTTGGTCAGCAGGGCATCGTAACTCTCGGAACGCATCGTGGGCAGCAGGTTCAAAAAATCGCTCCAATCGGCCCAACGATCCGTATGGTCGTCGAGGCGGAACTCCTGCTTGAGGCAGATATCCCGAAAATCCTGCCGACGGGCCTCCTGCTTCGAATTCATCAACTCCTTGAGGCGGGCACGCTGGCGATACCCCTTCGGCACACGCACCACGCACCCCTTGACGATCGGGTAATCGAGCTTAAAGTCGGATTTGTGGCTGTTGTAGTAGGCCTCCAGCTCCTCGGCCTTGAAGGTCGTATCGACCAACCGATCGACGTAGAACTGGTCGAGCTTGCGAATCAGAAGCGACTGGCGGTACTCCTCAACCTGGCGGTCGATATCGGCCACCGATGACGAGAAGAGCTGCTCTGCCTCACGAATCTTCAGCTGACGACGCACCCAACGATCGACAAAGACATGAGCATAGGCCGACGAGTCGGCTTCGGACAGACCGCTCGGAATCGAGCGGCGCAACTCATCGGCGACCAACTCCTTTTCGCCCACCTTGGCCAGGATCTCCTCGCCCGCAAAATAACGCGGAAGCTCCTGACAAGCAGCCAGGAGCAACGCAATAGCACAGGCTATGTATCGGTTCGTGCGTCGCATACAAAGGGCAAAGATAGCTTTTTTTCGGAAAAATAACGCACGCCGTAGGCGGTTTATTACATCGAGGGGTCAATTTTCTGCGTTTCGGCACGCTTTTCAGAGGATTCCTCCCCCTCCGAAACGCTCGATTCAGCCTCCTCAACCGGCTCTGCGAGGGTCGTTTCTACCGCTTCGACGGTCGGTCGATGGAGCAGACGCCAAATGGCCACCAACGAGCCGACGACGAGCATCACAGCCCCTGCGTAGAAGAGCACATAGAGGGTTGCGTGGTCGCCAAAAAGGGAGCGGAACGTGCTGTCGCCATAGCCGGCCAGGGTCAGAAAATAGGCCGTGGCGTTATTCAGTGCATGGAGCAGCACAGAAGCCCACAACGAATTGGTTGCGTGGTAGATAAAGGCAAGCACAAGCCCCAGCACAAAGGCGTTGATGACCGGCACGGGCTGCACATGCATCAAGCCGAAAATCAGCGCCGACCAAAGGATCGACTTCACCACCCCGTAGCGGGTACGGAGCGAGCCGTAAATCTGCCCGCGACAAACCCACTCCTCGAGCGTGGGGGCAATCACCACCACGGCCAGGAAAGCCCATACGCCTCGGCCGAAATCCTGATTCGGAACGGGCAACAGTTCGTAGAGCGGTTCGAGCACGACGACCGTGGCCATCATCAAGAGAAAGCACCACCCCAAAAGCAACGGATTCAGCCCCTTCACACCCAGCGAAACACGAATCTTCGGTGCGCGACGCCAACGGCGGTAACGCCAGATAATCACGGCCGTAGCCGTGAGCGACGCAAGGCTCACCAGCGCCCAAAAACGCCCCTTGGCCTGCGGTTCGAGATCGACGAGTCCCTGCCCCGAAAAGAGCAGGACGAGCATCGCAATCATCGTCACGGCAATCTGCGTGGCGAAAAAGATTCCGAGCATGGCCAACAGGTCGCCGATGGTGGGAAAGATGCGATTCTCCATCCACTTTACTCCCTCCTGATTTCTTGGTTCCTTACCCATATTGCTTATTTCTTGGTTTTTCTGTTTCAAAGATAGTAATTTTCTCAATTGTTTTCCGTTTTTAGGATGGAATATTGCAGGAAAATCACTATTTTTGTCCCGCATTATGGCCTTTTTGAGCCGATGCAACAGCTTGAGAGAATTCATAAGCAAAAGAGTAAGAAAACAATATGGCAAAAGTTATCGCACTGGCAAACCAAAAAGGAGGCGTCGGCAAGACCACGACGGCCATCAACCTGGCCGCCTCACTCGCCCTGTTGGGCAAGAAGGTGCTGCTGCTCGATGCCGATCCGCAGGCCAATGCCACCTCGGGATTGGGCTTCGAGATCGACCTGGAGGGTATTTACGAGTGTATTTCGGGTGAGCGCAAAGCCGAAGAGGTGATCCTCAAGAGCGAAGATGTGAAGAACCTTTGGGTACTCCCCTCGTCGATCGACCTGGTGGCGGCCGAAACGGAGCTGGCTTCGCAGGAGAAGGCACATCATGTGATGAAGCAGATCGTGGACAGCGTGCGCGAAAAGTTCGACTACATCTTCATTGACTGCTCCCCCTCGCTGGGCTACACGACGCTCAACATCCTCACCGCCGCGGATTCGGTGTTGATCCCCGTGCAGTGCGAATACCTCGCTCTGGAGGGACTTTCGAAGCTCCTCTCGACGATTCGCAAGGTGAAATCCTCGCTCAATCCGTCGCTCGAAATCGAGGGTTTCCTGCTCACGATGTATATGCGCAACCGCCTGAACAATCAGGTGGTAAACGAGGTGCGCAACCACTTCGGCGAGCTGGCCTACGAGACGATCATTCAGCGTAACATCCGCCTCGGCGAGGCCCCCTCGCACGGCAAGCCCGTCATGCTGTACGACGCCTCGGCCTCCGGCTCGGTAAGCTACCTGCAATTGGCACGCGAGTTCCTGAAGCGCAACCGCCGTGCCGCCAAAGCCAAGAAAAACGAACAAGAAGCATAAACCATGAAGAAACAGAAGGGATTAGGCCGCGGTTTGGATGCCATTTTCGGCACCGAGAAGATCGACCTGAAGGCCGCACCGATGAGCAAGATGCTCGAAATCGAGATCGGCAAGATCATCCCCAACCCCACGCAGCCCCGCACGGAGTTTGACGAGGAGGCACTCGACGAGTTGGCCGACTCGATCCGCCAGCTGGGTATCATTCAGCCCATCACCGTGCGCAAGGCCGAGGATGAGAAGTACATCATCATCAGCGGTGAGCGTCGCTGGCGTGCCGCACAGCGTGCCAACCTGGAGTCGCTGCCGGCCTATATCCGCGAGGTGGATGACGAGAACCTGCACGCCATGGCGCTCGTGGAGAATATCCAGCGCCAGGATCTCAACGCCATTGAGATTGCCCTCGGCATGCAGCGCCTCCTGGAGGAGTGCAACCTCACGCAGGATGCCCTCTCGGAGAAGGTGGGTAAGAAACGTTCGTCGGTGGCCAACTACCTGCGCCTTCTGAAACTTCCGAACGAGGTGCAGCTCGCCCTGAAGGAGGGGTTGATCTCGATGGGTCACGCCAAGGCCATCGCCGGAGCACCCGTCGAGGAGCAGGTGCGTCTGGTCAAGAAGTGCCTCAAAAAGGGGCTTTCGGTGCGCCAAACCGAGGAGTTGGTACGCTCGTTGAACACCAAAGCGGCAACGCCCGAACGCGAAGGCGAGGAGGAGGAGTATCCCGAGAGCTACCTCCGTCTGGTGGAGCGCCTCGAGCAGCTCTTCACCTCGGAAATCGCCATCAAGCGCTCGAAGAGTGGCGGCGGAAAGATCACGATCGGCTTCACGAGTGACGAGCAGATCGAAGAGATGATTCAACGTCTTGGCAAATAAACAAAACACAATGAGCAGGGGAATCCTACAAAGAGGACTGATGGCCGTGGTGATCTTTCTCACCATGCTGTTTGTCGTGCCCGCCGAGGCGCAGACCCCGCAACAGCTCGCCGAGCAATATATGCTGACGGGCAATAAACCGATCATCACCATGCCGCGCGGCAAGCGCACGATTGTGCGTGGCGGTATGCAGCAGCGTGCCGACTCGCTCCGCATCAAAGCCGACTCGGTAGCCCTCTCGCGCCTCTTCGAGGATGCCGACTCGGTCTTCATGGCCGAGTTCGAGGCCGACTCGGTGGCTCTGCGCGAGGTTCGCACGGATGACCTGACAACCCTCGATTCAATCGCTCTGGCCGAGGTGCTGATGGAGGGCGTTGAACGCGACACCACCAAGCGATTCTTCCACAAGGGTTGGTTCATGAGCGACTCGATGGGTCTTTCGCGCGTAAGCTGGATGTCGGCCATCGTTCCGGGCTACGGTCAGATCTACAACAAGCAGTATTGGAAGCTGCCGATTCTCTATGGTACGCTGGCCGGTGGTTTGGCCCTCTACATCAACGAGAACAACAAGTACAAGCCCCTGAAGCGCACCTACGACCGACTGACCGACGTATCGACGACACGCACGCCCGAGCTGGACGCCTTGCAAACGAAGATGATCCGCAGCAACACCAAGCGACAGATCTACCTCGGGCTGACGATCGCCTCGTATGTCTATTTCATCGGCGATGCGGCCGTGAACTACTCGACCAACGAGGTCTCGACCGTCAAGAAGGCCACCACGCTCGCCTGCATCTGCCCGGGTGCCGGACAGGTCTATAACAAGAGCTATTGGAAAGTACCCTTCGTTATCGGCGGTTTTGCCACGCTGGGCTACTGCATCGACTGGAACAACCGTGGTTTCCAGCGCTTCAAGAAGGCCTACTCGCTTCTGGCAGACTACGAGTTACACCCCGAGAAGTACCCCAACGGCCCGACCGACGAGTTTAGGGGGCGCTACTCCTCAAACTTCATCAAAAACCTGCGAAACAACTACCGTCGTAACCGCGACCTATGTATCATCCTCACGGGCGGCCTCTACATCCTTCAGATTGTCGATGCCCACGTCGATGCCCACCTGCGCGACTACGATGTTTCAGACGACCTCTCGATGAACATCGAGCCGATGGTCGATTACGCCTTTGTGCCGACCGAGGGCAATCACCGCCCCGTCATCGGCTTCAACATCGGCCTTACCTTTTAATTCAATCATTCCTTTTAACGCTTTTTACGACACCCGAACGACATGAAACAACTCCTTATGCTGCTGCTCTTTGCGGCACTCGTGACCGACACGGCCCTGGCCGCCGATGGCATTTTCAACCGCAAAAAAGAGCGTAAACGCAAGCGTAAGACGGAACAGGTCGAGGTGGTAAAAGTCTCCGCCAACGAGAAAAAACCGATCGTCGAACAGCCCGGCGAGCAGGATACCGTCATCGAAAAACCCGTCATCAACGACCTGACGCTCAACCTCTCCCCCGCAGAGGTCGATTCGCTCATCGCCGAGTGGCACGAGCTGCGCCAGGAGATTCAGTACGAGGAATATTTCCGCCACTACATCCTCTCGGATTCGGTGCAGATCATCGGAAAGGATTCGGTGGCCGATCGTCAGCGCGACACGCTCTACGCCCAGCGCCTGAAGAACCTCGTATCGACCATTCCGCTCGCATACAACTACATCGTCCGCGGCCACATCAACCGCTATGTCGATACCGCTCCGGGGACAATGAGCCGCATCTTGGGCCTTTCGCAACTCTACTTCCCGTTGATCGAGAACGAGCTGATGGCGGCCGATATGCCGATCGAACTGCGTGCCCTGCCGATCATCGAGTCGGCTTTGCAGGTCAATGCCGTATCGCGCGCCGGTGCGGTGGGTCTGTGGCAGTTCATGCCCTCGACGGGTAAGAGCTATGGGCTGGAGGTCAATACCTTGGTCGATGAGCGTCGTGACCCGATCCGCTCTACGCAGGCGGCCATTCGTTTCATGAAGGATCTCTATCGCATCTTTGGCGATTGGACGCTGGCCATTGCCGCCTACAACTGCGGTCCGGGTAACGTAAACAAGGCCATCGCCCGCTCGGGAGGCAAGAGTTTCTGGCAGATTTACGACTACCTCCCGCGTGAAACAAGGGGTTACGTTCCGGCCTTCATCGCCGCCACCTACGCCTACAACTACCACCGCGAGCACAACATCGAGATGACCAAGACCCCGATTCCGCTCGCACTGGATACGATTCATGTCAATCGCGTGATGCACCTCGAGCAGATCGCCTCGACGATTGATGTCGATATGGAGACCTTGCGTCTGCTGAATCCGCAGTACCGCATGGATATCATCCCCGCCTCCACGAAGCCCTACACGCTCATCCTGCCCCAGCGTCATGTCAATCAATACATCGAGCACGAGGCCGAGATCATAGCCAAGGATTCGACCTACCTCAAAGAGTACCTTAATCCGGTCAATTTAGATAAGAAGCGCCTCGAGAAGCGCACCACCTACCACAAGATCAAGCGTGGCGAGACCTTAGGCGGCATTGCCCGTCGTTACGGTGTGTCGGTCAACCAGTTGATGCGTTGGAACGGCATCAAAAACGCTGCCCGCATCCGCGAGGGTCAGCGCTTGCGCATCGAGAAATAATGCAGATCGAACAGGATACCATCATCGCCCCCGCTACCGCTTCGGGAGGGGCACTGACGGTCATTCGCCTTTCGGGGCCGAAGGCCGTTGCAATTGCCGACGCCCTTTTTCACGGACGGCAACCGCTTGCCGCGTGCAAGAGCCACACGGCCCACTTCGGCACGATCTACGATCAGGATAAGCCGCTCGACGAGGTCGTAGCGACCCTCTTTCTTGCCCCCAAAAGCTATACGGGCGAAGATACCGTGGAGTTTTCGTGCCACGGCTCGTCGTATATCCTCCGCGAGGTGTTGCGCCTGGCGTTGCAGGAGGGGGCCCGCATGGCCGAGCCGGGGGAGTTTACCCGTCGTGCCTACCTGGCCGGACGACTCGACCTCTCGCAGGCCGAAGCTGTGGCCGATCTGATTGCCTCAACCTCCGAAGCAGCCCACCGCATCGCCACGCACCAACTGCGCGGAGGCTACTCCTCGGCGCTCGACAAGCTGCGCGAGGAGCTACTCTCACTCACGGCACTGCTGGAGCTGGAGCTGGACTTTGGCGAAGAGGAGGTTGAATTTGCCTCGCGCGATCAACTCACGAAGACGATGCAGGCCATCGGTGCGGAGATCGAGCGTCTCAAGCGCTCTTTCCGCCTCGGGAACGCCATCAAGGAGGGTATCCCCGTAGCGATTGTCGGAGCACCGAATGTCGGGAAATCGACCCTGATGAATCAACTCCTGCAAGAGGATCGAGCGATGGTTTCGGAGATTGCCGGTACGACGCGCGATGTGATTGAGGAGCGACTCACCATCGAGGGGCTTCCGTTCCGCATCCTCGATACAGCCGGTCTGCGCTCGACAGAGGATCGGCTGGAACAGATGGGTATCGAACGCACACACCGCTCGATTGAGCAGGCGCAAGTGGTCATTTGGATGGTCGAAGCTGAGACTGTACCTACTACCCCACCCTTCACGCTACGCGCAGATCAGCATTTGATCTGCGTAGCCAACAAAATCGACCGCGCGCCCGACACTGCTCTGCCTGATGGATGGATTGCCCTCTCGGCCCGCACAGGCGAGGGCATCGAGCGCCTTTGTCACGCGATGTGCGAGGCTGTTCCTGCGATCCACGAGGAGCAGACGATTGTCTCCAATGCCCGCCATTACGAGGCGCTGGACACGGCTTCCGAGGCCCTTGACCGCGCCCTGCGCGGCCTCAACGAGGAACTTCCGACCGACCTTTTGAGCGAAGAGATCCGCACCGTCACCACCGCCCTGGGCACCATCACCGCCCGCGGTGTGATCCTACCCTCCGAAATTTTGGGCCACATTTTCGGCCGTTTTTGCATCGGAAAATAAACGTATTATACTAAATACATCCTATTCTACAACAATGGCGAAGGTTACGCGGCCTTCGTCGTTGTGTTTTAGGCGGAGGGTGCCACCGTGGAGGCGGATGATTTGGCGCGAGACGGCGAGGCCGATGCCCGAGCCGTCGGTTTTGGTCGTAAAGAAGGGGGTGAAGATATTTTCGGCAACCTCGGCGGGGATGGCCGCTCCGTTGTTGGTGATCTCAATTCGGATGCGCTCCTCGGCATCAATGGTCGAGTGAATCGAGATTTTGCGCTCGCCCTCGTAGGCAGCAAGTGCCTCGACGGCATTTTTCAAGAGATTGACCATCACCTGCGACATCAGCGTGCGATCGGCATAGAGCATCGTATCCTGAGGCTCAATATTAACCTCCACGGTCACCTCCTCGTGCGCGATGAGCGACAACGACTCCGCCACCAGCTCCGAGAGGTAGAAGGGTGCTTTTTGCGGCGCGGGGATGCGCGTCACGGCGCGGAACGAATCGACAAAGCGCATCAGACGGTCGGAGGTCGTGTGGATGGTCTCCAGCCCCTGACGCACCGTCTCGGCATCGCCCGACGAAGAGAGCAACGTATGGCTGATCGAGGTGACGGGAGCTAACGAGTTCATGATCTCGTGCGTCAGGATGCGCGTCAGCTTCTCCCACGACTCGACCTCTTTGCGATCCAGCTCCTCGTGGATATTGCCGATTGATATAACTCGCAGATGTTTGCCGTCAAAGGTCATGGCCGAGCAGCTCAGCACCAGATTCTGATCGCCGATCTCGGTCGTAAAGCGAGCCGTCAGCTGCTCCTGAGGTTCGATGCGGTGCATCGCCTCGCAAAGTTCCTCGCTTAATAGGCGAAGCTGGTCGATGTGGTGCAGACGTTCCATGCCCAACAGGTGCAGCGCCTTGCTGTTGGCCTGCGTCACCGTGCCATTCTCCAGCACGGTGATAATACCGATATTGGCACACTCCATCATCAACTCAAAGTATTTCTCTCGCTCGCGGATCTGCATCTTGGCGTTATCCATCACCTCCTTGATGCGGTTGAGCGATTGATTGACCAGGGCATGGCGCGTGATGTTGGGATTATCGGTGAAGCGGAACGTGAAGTCGTTGTTCTGCACGGCATGGAAGACAAACATCAGTCGCTCGACCAGCTCGCCGTAGATCACAAAGAGGCGATAGAGGCAATAGGCTATCACGGGCACCGTCGCAATCAGGTGGGCGTGGCTTTCGGTAGCCCAGAAATAGCCCGACAGGGCGGCCATGGCTGCAATGACCGCTACATGGGCAACAATTTTGCCGTAAGGTATGGTGCGTTGTCGTTTCACAGCCCGTAGCGTTTAATCTTGTTGTAGAGCGTCTGGCGTGTAATGCCGAGCTGCTGAGCCACCTGCGAGAGGTTGCCACCGCACTGCTCGATGGCATTAGCAATGAGTTGTCGCTCCATCTCCTCGATGGTCTGCGCCTCGGTGGCGGGGCGAGCGGCGGTATGCAACTCGAGGTGCTCGGGACGAATCACATCGCCGTCGCACATGATCACCGCCTTCTCGATTACGTTCTGTAACTCGCGGATATTTCCCTCCCAGGGGTGCGTCTTGAGTCGCTCGGCCACCTCACCCGCGAGCAACAACTCCGATTTGTTGTATTTCTCGCCATAGCGCGCCACGAACCTTTCGGCCAGGGGGATAATATCCTCACGGCGGTTGCGCAGGGGCGGGATATGGATGTGGATCGTATTGATGCGGAAGAGGAGGTCTTGGCGGAACTCGCCTTTGGCCACCGCCTCGTGCAGATCGCGGTTCGTGGCCGAGATCAGGCGGATGTCGATCGGCGTGGCGGTATTGGCTCCCAGGCGTGTGACGGCTCTGTTTTGCAGGACGGAGAGCATCTTTGACTGCATGTGCAGTGGCAGATTTCCGATCTCGTCCATAAAGAGGGTCGAGTGGTTGGCCGTTTCGAATTTACCTTCACGATCGGTGCGGGCATCGGTAAAAGCCCCCTTCATGTGGCCGAAGAGCTCGCTTTCGAATAAGGTATCGGGGATGGCGCCCATATCGAGCGTGACCATCGTCCGTCGGCAACGTGCCGATTGGCGATGAATCTCCCGCGCGAGCACTTCCTTGCCCGTGCCATTCTCGCCCGTAAGCATGATGTTTGCATCCGTCACGGCCACACGCTCCACCACCTGGCGGATGCGCTTCATCTCGGCGCTCTCGCCCCAATACATTTCGGCCTTGGGCTCGGGTGTAGCGACGCTTTTGGCGCTCTTTTTCGCCTTTCCCTTGGCCGCTTTACAGGCATTTTGGAGCGTAGCGAGGAGTTTGGCGTTTTCCCACGGCTTGACCACAAAATCGAATGCCCCCTCCTTCATCGCGCGCACCGCCAAATCAATGTCGGCGTAGGCGGTAAAGAGCACCACTTTCGTCTCGGGATATTTCGAGAGTACCTCCCTGAGCCAATACAGGCCCTCGTTTCCCGTATTGATACCGGCGTGGAAGTTCATGTCGAGCAAAACGACATCGGGCGAGGTGCTGTGGATCATGCTAATGAGCGAGTTGGGCGACGAGAGGGTCGTCACCTCCTCGAAGATGCCGTCGCACAGCAACTTGACCGCCGAGAGAATCGAGCGGTT
>CAYOEE010000014.1:0-10378 GCA_964402935.1 uncultured Alistipes sp.
ACTCCTTCTGCGGCTCCTTCAGTGCCTTCTTGGCGGCATCCTTCTCCTCCTTCGTTGCGTCGGCTGCGAGGCCACGGGGCTTGCCCTCCTCCTCGGCATAGAAGCGGAGGTTCTCGAGCATGATCACGTCACCGGCCTTGGCGGCGGCGCACATCTCGGCAGCCTTCTCGCCCATGCAGTCACCGGCGAACTGAACCTTTACGCCCAGATTCTTCTCCACGGCGGGGATGATCTGCTCCAGCGTAAACTTCGGATCGGGGTTCTTCTTCGGACGACCCATGTGCGACATGAGAATCACGGCACCACCCTCGGCCAATACCTTCTTGATGGTGGGCATGGCGGCACGGATGCGCGTGTCGTCGGTTACGTTACCCTCAGCATCTACGGGCACGTTGAAATCCACGCGGATAATCGCGCGCTTACCTTTGAAATCGTAGTTGTCAATCGAAACCATAGTCGTTTGATATTTAATGTTGTTACTTGTTTCTTGTATGCTATATGTTTCAGCGCACAAAGATAGTAACAATTTTGAATTCTGAATTCTAAATTTTGAATTTAATTGTACCGCATCCACTTCCACAGCTCCTTGAGGGTCGGTTTTTTGCCGTACATGAAGATACCCACGCGGTAGATCTTGGCAGCAAACCACACCAGAGCGACAAACGTCAGATAGAGCACCACGAGCGAGAGGATGATCTCCCAGGTGGGGATGTCGTAGGGGATGCGGGCCATCATCACGATGGGCGAGGTGAAGGGGATCACCGAGAACCAGAAGGCGAGCTTCGAGGTGGGATCGTTGATCACGGCCATCATCATCAACAGACCCAGGATGATCGGAAGGGTGATCGGGGTCTGCAACTGCTGGGCATCCTGCACGTTATCCACGGCCGAGCCTACGGCGGCAAACATCGCGGCATAGAGCAGGAATCCGCCAAAGACGAAGAGAATCATCGAAACAAAGATCTTCATCAGATAACCTGTATCGGTCATGGCCACGATGGCCTGCATCATTTCGGGATCGAGGTCGGCGCTCTCCAGCGCGGTACCCTGCTCGAGAGCCGTAGCCGAGGCCATCACCTCCTCGGGCATCAGGTGAGGCACGACGAATGTACCCATGCCGAGGATCAGCACCCCCCAAATGATTACCTGCAACACCGCTACGGAGCCTACACCGAGGATCTTGCCCATCATCAGGTCAAAGGGCTTCACGGAGGAAACCATCACCTCCAGCACGCGGTTGTTCTTCTCCTCGATGACCGACTGCATGACCATCGAGCCGTAGATCAAGAGGAACATATAGAGCACAAAGGCGAGGATGTAGCCGATAATGGTGGCTACGATCGAAGATTGAGCTTTGTTGCCGGTCTCCTGCGACTTATCGTTGCGGAACGTCTGCATCGACACGGAGGTCTTCACCTCATCGAGGATCGTTTGCAGGTTCTCGATCTCGTAGTGTTTGAGCTTCTCCTCCTCCAGGATGTTTTCGATCTGCGAGCAAATCGTACTCTCGAGGGTAATCGAGGTCGAGGAGTTGGCATAGAGCTGTACCCCTTTGGGGTTTTCGAGAATGTCGGGGGCGATGTAGAGAATCGCAAAGAGGTCGGTACGCGAACGACGCGCCTCCTCGAGCGGGACGTCGAGCGACTCGAAGTGTACCGTTTCGTCGCTCTGAAGGTGGTCGCCAATCAGTTGGCTGGCGTCGATCACACCAATTTGCTTCTCGTCACCCTGCGAAAAAGTCATGATGAGGGCCGGAGCTGCCATCAGCAGAAGCATCAACACGGGCATCAGGATCGTGGTGATGATAAAACTCTTTTTGCGGACGCGCTCGTTGAATTCACGTCCTATGATTAAACCGATTTTATTCATAACCTCTTGTTATATGCTTTCTGGGTTGTTTCTTCTTGGTTGAAAATGAATTTTATAGGTTGCCGTTTACGGCGCTTGTGTATTCGTCCTAAAGTCCCCCTTTTCAAAGGGGGATTTAGAGGGATTGTCTATACCCGCGTCAGCGGATATCTTTATAATGAGCCGTTTACGGCTCTGATAAAGATATCGTTCATCGAGGGGATCAACTCACGAAACGAGCGCAGTTCGACCGCCTCGTTGGCCGCGGCAATCATCTGACGCACCGCCTGATCCTCCTCGACGCAGAGTTTGAGCGTGTTGTAACCCGTGACGGACTCCGTGCCTTCGAGGATCGTGCACGGCTCACCGAGTGCCGCACGCAGAGCCTGCTCCTCACCGCGGTACGAAAGCTCGAAGATGTTGGCGCCGTAGCTGCGACGAATCTCCTCGACATTTCCTGAGAGGATATTTTTCGAGCGATTGATCAGCGTGATGTGGTCGCAAAGCTCCTCCACGGAGGCCATGTAGTGGGTCGAGAAGATAATCGTGGCGCCCTTGTCGCGGAGAGCCAGAATCTCCTCTTTGAGGAGGTTGGCATTGATTGGGTCGAAGCCCGAGAAGGGTTCGTCAAAGATCAGCAGATCAGGCTCATGCAGCACCGTAACGATAAACTGCACCTTCTGTGCCATGCCTTTCGAAAGCTCCTCGACCTTCTTGTCCCACCACGCCTCGATGCTGAATTTCTCGAACCAAAATTTGAGGCGTGCGAGGGCATCTCGACGCGAAAGTCCCTTGAGGCGTGCAAAGAAGAGGGCCTGCTCGCCCACTTTCATCTTCTTATAGAGACCGCGCTCCTCGGGCAGGTAGCCGATGCGATAGACATCTTCGGCCTTCAGCTCTCTATCGCCGAGCCATACGCGCCCCTCATCGGGAGCAGTGATGCGGTTGATGATGCGGATCAGGGTCGTCTTTCCGGCACCGTTCGGGCCGAGCAGTCCATAGACCGACCCGCGCGGAATCGTCAGTGACACATCGTCGAGCGCCGTATGGCCGGCATAATGTTTCGAGACGTGTTCTACAGTAAGCAGATTCATGCGAATGAGATTTTAGTAACTAACCAACGGCAAATATAGAAATAAAATCTGAGAAACAAATAAAAATTATCGACTTTCGATATATTTTTTGATTTTAGAGGGCATATTTTGCACCTCTAAAATCAAAAAGGCCCGCTCTTAACGGGCCTTTTTGGGGTTGTGGTGCTAACTGTAAAATGATATTAAGGAGTTTAATGAAATTAAGGAGATTAAAGAAAAGCTCCTTAATCTCCTTAAAAATCTTTAATATCTTTCTATCTCTTCGCTCTTTCCTCTTTGCTCTCTCCGCTTTGCTCTTTGCTCTTCGCTCTCTCCTCTCTCCTCTTTCCTCGCTCCTCTCTTCGTTTTGCGCGGCGTTTCTTGATGCGGTCGAGGTGGTCGATCCAGGCGATGCGGAACTCCTCTCGGCGGGCGCGGAGGTTGTGACGCCACCCATTCCAGCGCATATAGCGCTCTTTCTTTTCGGGGTAGATATCGGGAACGGTGACCAGAATACCCGTCTCCTCGACATCGCCGAAATCGGGATTCATCACCGTATCGAATACGCGCATCGTGGGCGAGAGGTTCATGTAGGCGTTGATCAGCGGCGGGATATGCTCGTTGGCCTTGCGAATCTCCTGCAACAGAATGTGGTAGTTCTCGTGGAAGTTCTCACCCGAGAAGAGCTGCTCGTAGAAGGGGTCGTCGAGGTCGAGCTGAAGGGGGTGGATACCCTCGACCAGGTTTTCCCGATCGGGGAAGTAGTGGCGCAGAAACCAAATCAGGGCGTTGCGTGCTTCGGTGCGGTAGGAGGTGTACATCGTCACCTTGCCGAAGAGGTATTTGACCTTGGGGTTGAGCACCATTACGGCACCCAGGCCGTCCCAGAGGTTATCCAGTGCGTAGATGCTCTTGCGATTTTCGCGGGTTTGGTAGCCCACCTGCACAAACGAGCGACCCAGCTCCAGCGTGTGGGGCAGGTAGCGACGACGGAAGCGGGGGCTGAAACGGAAGTAGTGCTCGGTCGAGAGGTGCTGCTGATTGGGCGAGGTGCAGACGATAAAGCGGTAACCGCCGACAATCTCCTCCCGCTCGGGGTCCCAGACAATGAGTTGGCAATAACCATCGGGAGCCAGATCCTCGGCATCGATGTCCACCTCCTCACCCGTACCGCCACCGGCTCTACGGAAAGCCTCCTCACGCAGACGACCCACCTCGCGCATGAGGAGGGGACTCTCCTCGGCTCGGAAGATGTAGATCTCGTTGCCGGCGTGGTTCGTGTCGCGCAACTTACGCTCCGGGGTCAGTTCGGCCTTGAGCAGTTCGCGTTCTACGGGGGCTATGACGGGTTTCATGGGTCGTTTTTGTTTCGTGTGGGGACAAAGATAGCTTTTTTATCCCGCTTTTTGGTCTATTTGGGCAACTCTTTTTCCAAATCGTAGCACTTTTCGCGAATATAGGCCACCTGTTCGCGGAGTGTTCCGACGCTTTGCAACTCGTCGAGCGAGATCGGTTGGCCGACCTGCAAGCGGAAGTGGCGATCGTGTTGCGAGAACATTTCGTCGGGCAACCACAGCATCTCGATGTTGGCCTTCACGCCGAGTTTTTTGCGCAGGTTACTCAAATTGTAGAAGAAGTTCGAGAGGCGACCCTCGACGAAAATCGGCACGATTTGGCGCTGTGAGGCGTAGGCCTTTTTCAGGAAGTTTAACTTCCACTCCGTATCCTGAATACGGCCGTCGATGCGACGCGAGCACAATCCGGCTGGAAAGGTAAGGATCTGTTTATCACCAAAGAAGGCCTCCTCGAATCGACGGGCATAGGCGGCCGACTGCGACCCGTGTTTATTGACCGGAATCCACAACTCTTCGAGGGGCGAGACGACACGCAGGATGTCGTTTACGACCACCCTTACATCGCCGAAATAGTCGATCAGTTTGTCGATGAGCATCAGTCCGTCCATGCCGCCAAAGGGGTGGTTTGCGACGAAGAGGTAGCGCCCGTCGCGCTCCAATTTCTCCAACCCCTCGATCGAGTAGCTCACGCGCCAATCGCGGAAGCAGGCACGGATGAAGGGCTGCGGAGCGAGGTCCCAGTAGTTGTCATAGATGTGGTTCAGCTCCTCCTCGTGAATCGTGCGACGCAGCCAATTGATGGCAAAGGCGGGGACTTTATCGGCTATTTTGGGCGCCTTATCACGCAGTACGGCCGCCACATCTACCTTTTTAGTCATGTCGAATGCAGGTTGTTGATAAATTATTATCGACAAATATACATATTCTTTTTTGAAAAATCCCTAACTTTACACCCAAATCAACCTACGGTTGACAAGAATAGACCATGGAAAAAGAGACCTACCATATTCCGGTGTTGCTGGAAGCCTCTGTCGATCTGCTCGATATCAAGCCGCAGGGGTGCTATGCCGACCTCACGTTCGGGGGTGGCGGACACTCGCGCCACATCCTCTCGAAATTGGGCGCTCAGGGGCGCCTCTACGCCTTTGATCAGGATCGCGATACGTTGGCCAATGCACCGCAGGACGACCGCTTTCATTATGTGGCGAGCAACTTCCGCTTTCTGCGTGGCGCTCTGCGCTGGCGCGGAGTGGAGGCCGTGGACGGCATCCTGGCCGACCTGGGTGTTTCGTCGCACCACTTCGATGCCGTCGAGCGCGGCTTCTCGTTTCGCGGTACGGCACGGCTCGATATGCGCATGAATCAGCGCGGTCGCCTGACGGCTGCCGAGATCGTGAACGACTATTCGGCCGAGGAGCTGACCCGCATTTTCCGCGATTGGGGCGAGTTGGATACCCCCTGGAAAATCGCCTCCTGCCTGGAGCGTGCCCGCCAAAAGGGGCGTATTGAAACCACCGCAGCGCTGGTCGAGGCGGTGAAGCCCTGCACCCCGAAAAAGGATGAGTCGAAATTTCTCACGAAGCTCTTCCAGGCTCTGCGCATCGAGGTCAATGGCGAGATGGAGGCGCTCAAGATGGCTCTTGAGCAGAGCCTCAAGGTCTTGAAGCCGGGCGGAAGGCTGGTGGTCATTTCGTACCACTCGTTGGAGGATCGCCTGGTGAAGAATTTCTTGCGTAGCGGCAACTTTGAGGGCAAGGTCGAAAAGGACTTCTTCGGTCGTGCCACCACTCCCTTTGAGGTCATTACGCGCAAGGCGATTACGCCCGATGAGGAGGAGTTGGAGCGCAACCCCCGTTCGCGCTCGGCCAAGTTGCGTGCCGCCGTTAAGTTATAACCTTTGAATCCGATCACCCGATGTTGAAGGATCTCGATTTTCACCCCGAACGCCAGGAGGAAGAGTTGCGCCGCCAAGAGGAGGAGGCGCTGGCTCGTCGTGTCAGGCGGGAGGTGCTGCGCGTGCAGAGCGGAGAGGCCGATGCCGACATCGAGGCCGATCGCCTGGCCGAGGAGGCCGAAGCTGCGGAGGCTCAAGAGGAGGCTGCCCGCAAGGAGCGTCGTCGCAACAACCCCTTCTACCGCCTCGTGTCGGGTACGATTCTCGTCGGGGAGCACGCCTCGCGCAGCTACCCCTATCTCGTGACCATCGCCGTGATGTTCTTCCTCAACATCGTGGTCTTGTTCTGGTCGCTGCACCTCGACCTTGGCTACTCGCGCCTGGAGCGTGAGGTGCAGAAACTGCGCGAGAAGTCGATCCGTTATGAGGAGCAGCGCTACCGCATGAGTACCCACTCGGCCGTCAGTGCCGAGCTTGAGCGGCGCGGTATCGACCTTCGAGACCCCCGCACCCCGGGACAAATCATTCGTTAAATCATGGCTGAGCAGGAACCTTCACAGATCAAGAGCGACATCCTGATGCGTGTGCGCGGCCTCTACCTCGTCTTTATCGTGGTGGTGGTCGTGGTTTTGTTGCGTCTGTGCTATGTGCAGTTCGTGGCACCCGAGACGCGCCACAATGCTCGTCGCCTCTCGACCCGCATCTTCCTGCCCGACACGATTTATGCCCAGCGCGGTTCGATCCTTTCGCGTGATGGCGAGCCGCTGGCCACCTCGATCTTCCGCTACCAGCCCCAATTCGACTTCGCCTCGGAGGGTTTTGCCGACGAGGAGACCTTCCGCACGCAGGCCGATTCGTTGGCCAAATTGCTCTCCTCCTATTTCGGGGATCGGGGTGCAGCCGCATATCGGCGTTTACTCTATGCCAAGCGCGATTCGGCACGGCGTTATCGCCTCGGTGAGCCGCACGATACGACCTACTACCGCGAGGATGAGGGGGTGTTGATGTTGCTGCTCGACCTGATGACGGGACGCGCCAAGGTGACCGAGACGGTGCGCGACACGTTGCGCAACCACCGCCCGACGAAGATTTTTCCGCGCGATGTGGATTATGGCGAGTGGGAGGTACTGCGTAAATACCCGATCTTGAACTACAACATGGGCGTTACCTATGCCCTCTCCGAGTACGATCGACGGGTCTATCCGCAGGGAGATTTGGCGCGTCGTCTGATCGGTCGCACGGGTACGGCCGGCAACTACGGCCTGGAGTTGCTCTACGACGAGCAGCTCAGGGGCGAGCACGGCTTTTCGGTGCGCCAGCGCATTGCTCGCGGCTTCTCGACCCGCGTGGCGGGTGCCGAGCACCGCGATGCGGTGGATGGGTTGCATGTGGTGACGACCCTCGATCTGAATTTGCAGGATGTGGCTGACCGTGCCTTGCGCGAGCAGCTCGAAAAGCAAAATGCCACTTGGGGTACGACCCTTGTCATGGAGAGCCGAACGGGTGAGATTTTGGCGATGGCCAACCTGGGTCGTTCGGCCGACGGAACGCTCTCCGAGCGCGAGAACTATGCCCTGGGCTACTCGATGGAGCCGGGATCGACCTTTAAGTTGGCGACGGTGCTGACCCTGTTGGACGAGGCCAAGATGTCACCCGAGAAGAGCTACGAAACCCACGACGGCAACCCCGTGAAGGTGGGCCCGGCGGAGAATATCCGCGACTCGCACCGTGGCGATCACGAGATTGCCCTGAAGCGTGCCGTGGCCGGTTCGTCGAATGTCTATTTTGCCAAGGCTGTGTGGGAGTATTACGGACAGACGGGTCGCAAACAGCACTTCAGCGACCACCTGCATCGGGTGCTGGGTCTGGGTGAGACTTCGGGACTCGACTCGCTCGGTGAGCGTCGTCCCTCGGTGACGACCGACTGGAAGGTGCCCGACCCGGGAATCATGTTGGTCAAGATGTCCTACGGCTACCGCGTACAGATGACCCCGATGCAGATGCTGACCTTCTACAACGCCATTGCCAACGGAGGCCGCAAGGTAGCTCCCGTGTTGGTTCGAGAGCTTCGACACGGTGACCGCACGGTGGCCGAATTTACGACCCGCACCCTCCGTGAGAAGATCTGCTCGGAGGAGACGCTGGCAATCGTGCGCGATTGCTTGGAGGAGGTGGCCAAGACCGGTACGGCAGCCCCCTTCTTCAGCGATACCACCCGCCTTCGTGTGGCGGCCAAGACCGGTACGGCACAGATTACCTCGGGCGAGAAGGGGCACTACCTCGGCTCGATGGTGGCCTACTTCCCGGCCGAGAATCCCCGCTATACGGTTTTGACCACGATTCGCACCAAGCAACAAAGTGGTAAGACCTATTACGGTGCGGGGCTGGCAGGTCCGGTCGTGAAGCGTGTGGTGGACTACCTCTACGCCCGGGAAGAGAGCTGGGCTTCGGAGCTGGAGAGCGACCGGCTCAATCGCCGTCCCGAGCAGTTCAAGGGTGGTTCGATCAGCCAGTTGCGCGAAGTGGCCGATCGCCTGGCTGCGGATGTAAGTTTCGACGAGCGAAAGGGGTGGGGAAGAGCCACGGTGGACAGCCTCTCGCAGGTGGCCATTACCGCCATACAGGCCGAGCGCGGGGTGATGCCCGATGTTCGGGGTATGGGGCTGAAAGATGCCCTCTTCGTGCTGGAGCAGTGCGGACTGCGGGTCACGGTGGAGGGTCACGGTGCGGTGCGTGAGCAGTCGATCGCCCCGGGTCAGCCGATCCGCGGGGGAGGTGCTGTGTTGATCCGCCTCAGCCGCTAACGAAAAGAAAACGAATAACCAAGATACGATGAAAGAACTTTCAACCATGCTGCAGGATATGCCGGTGGTGGCACGAGCCGGTGCGTCGGAGGTGCAGATTGCGGATCTGTGCTTCGACTCGCGTCAGGTGACAAGCGGCAGCTGCTTCTTTGCCGTGCGAGGAACGGCTACGGATGGTCATCGCTTTATTGCGATGGCGGTCGAGCGCGGTGCTGCGGCGGTGGTGTGCGAGGAGTTGCCTTTGGCGATTCATCCCGAGGTGGCCTACCTGTTGGTGGAGGATAGCGAGCGGGCGATGGCCTGCATGGCCTCGGCCTTCTACGATGATCCGAGCCGCGAGCTGAAGCTGGTCGGTGTGACGGGTACGAACGGCAAAACGACTACCGCGACGCTCCTCTATGAGCTGGTGCGTAAGTTGGGCTACCGTGCGGGGCTGATCTCGACCGTGGTCTATAAGATCGACCAACGAGAGGTGACCTCGACCCATACAACCCCCGATACGATTCGCCTGAACAGGATGTTGCGCGAGATGGTCGATGCCGGATGCGACTACTGCTTCATGGAGTGTTCGTCGCACGCCATTGTACAGCAGCGCACTTATGGGTTGCACTTTGCGGGTGGACTTTTTTCCAACCTCACGCACGACCACCTCGACTACCACAAGACCTTTGCCGAGTATCTGAAGGCCAAAAAGGGCTTCTTCGATACACTCCCGAAGGGGGCATTTGCCTTGACGAATGTGGATGATCGCAACGGTCGGGTGATGGTGCAGAATACACGGGCGCGGGTTAGGAGCTACTCGCTGCGCTCGATGGCCGACTACCGTTGTAAACTCGTAGAGATGCACCTGGATGGGATGTTGCTCGAACTCGACGGACGCGAGCTGTGGAGCACGCTGACGGGTCGCTTCAACGCCTCGAACCTCCTGGGGGTCTATGCCACGGCGCTGGAGCTGGGCTTCGAACGCGAAGAGGTCTTGCAGGCGCTGAGTCTGTTGCAACCCGTGAGCGGTCGTTTCGAGTGCATCCGTGGTGCTAACGAGGTGATCGGTGTGGTCGATTATGCCCACACGCCCGATGCGCTGGAGAATGTCCTGCAAACGATCGACGAGATTCGCTCGGCGGAGAGTTCGCTCCTTGTGGTGTGTGGTTGCGGGGGTAACCGCGACCGCGAGAAGCGCCCCGAGATGGCACGCATTGCCGCCGCGCACGCTACGACGACGATTCTCACGTCCGACAACCCGCGCCACGAAGATCCCGAGGCGATTCTCGACGAGATGGAGCAGGGGATGCCGGTCGGAGCGCGCTACCTGCGCATTACGGATCGCGCGGCAGCAATTCGCACGGCCGTGATGCTGGCCAAGGAGGGCGATGTGATCCTCGTTGCAGGCAAGGGCCACGAAAA
>CAYOEE010000014.1:10478-14877 GCA_964402935.1 uncultured Alistipes sp.
TAATTTTGAATTTTGAATTCTACATTTTGAATTTGTAATATGTTCTACCACCTGTTTAAGTATTTGGACGAGGCCTACAACCTCCCCGGTTCGGGTGTTTTTCAATACATCTCGTTCCGTTCGGCTGCGGCAATTATCGTAGCCCTTTTGATCGGTATCATCTTTGGACGAGCCATTATCAACTTCCTGCGTCGCAAGCAGATCGGTGAGGAGATCCGCGACCTGGGGTTGGAGGGACAACTCCAGAAACGCGGTACGCCCACGATGGGAGGCGTGATCATCCTGCTCTCGATTTTGGTGCCGACCCTGCTGTTTGGTCGCCTGGACAATATCTACATCCAGCTGATGATCATCTCGACCATCTGGCTCGGCTTCATCGGCGGTTTGGACGACTATATCAAGGTCTTCCGCCACCACAAGGAGGGCTTGCAGGGCAAGTTCAAGATTGTGGGCCAGGTGGGACTGGGTCTGATTGTGGGTACGACGATGTGGCTTTCGTCGGATATTGTGGTGCGTGAGGAGGTTACGATCCCCGTCGAGCAGCCGAGCACCGAGCAGAACTACTCGGCCGAGGAGGTTACGCTCCTTCGGTCGGACGATGTGAAGACGACCAAAACCACGATTCCCTTCTTTAAGAACAACGAGTTGGATTACAGCTGGTTCACGGGCGGAAACGAGATGTTGGCGTGGCTGCTCTATGTCTTGGTGGCTATTTTTGTTGTGACGGCCGTATCGAATGGCGCGAACCTCACGGATGGCCTGGATGGTCTGGTGACGGGTGTTTCGGTGCCGATTGTGGTGGTGCTGGGAGTCTTGGCCTATCTTTCGGGTCACATTGTCTATGCCGACTACCTCAACATCATGTACATTCCCGACAGTGGTGAGCTGGTGGTCTTTGCCTCGGCCATGGCGGGTGCGCTGGTGGGCTTCTTGTGGTACAACTCCTTCCCGGCGCAGATCTTTATGGGTGATACGGGTTCGCTCTCGATCGGCGGTGTGATGGCCGTCTTTGCCCTCTGCATCCGCAAGGAGCTGCTGCTGCCCTTGTTGTGCGGTATCTTCCTGGTGGAGAGCTGCTCGGTGATGTTGCAGGTGGGTTATTTCAAATATACGAAGCGCAAGTATGGCGAGGGTCGTCGCATCTTCCTCATGTCACCCCTGCACCACCATTATCAGAAGAAAAATATCTTTGAAACCAAAATCGTGACGAGATTTTGGATCATCTCGCTGCTTCTGGCGGCCATTACGCTCGTTACGCTCAAAATTCGCTAAAGAAGATGAAACGCATCGTAGTTTTAGGAGGCGGAATCAGCGGCTACGGCTCAGCCATTCTGGCCAAGAAGGAGGGTTTTGAGGTCTTCCTTTCGGATCGTGGCAAGATCGCGGATCGCTACAAGTCCAAACTGGAGGAGTGGGGTGTTCCCTACGAGGAGGGTAGCCACGACGAGGAGTGCATCTTGGCGGCCGACGAGGTGATCAAATCGCCCGGTATTCCCGACAAAGCGCCCATCGTGGTCAAGATCCGTGAGCGGGGTATTCCCATTATTTCGGAGATGGAGTTTGCTACCCGCTACATGGGCTCTTCGCGTACGATCTGCATCACCGGCTCGAACGGTAAGACCACGACCACGTCGCTCATCTACAAGATCATGAGCGATGCGGGGATGAAGGTGGCCCTGGGTGGTAATATCGGCGAGAGCTTTGCCTACTCGGTGGCTACGGGTCATTACGATTGGTATGTGCTGGAGCTGAGCTCGTTCCAATTGGACGGTATGTTCCGCTTCAAGGCCGATATCGGGGTTTTGATGAACATCACGCCCGACCACCTCGACCGCTACGACTACTGCTTCCAGAACTACATTGATTCGAAGATGCGCATCACGCAGAATCAAACGGAGGGGGACTTTTTCATCTTCTCGGGCGATGATCCGGTGATCGGGGGCGAACTTTCGAAATATGAGCTGAAGTCCACGCTGCTCCCCTTTACGGCGACGAACAAGGCGGCTGCGGAGGGTGGTCACTTCGACGGAAAGCGCTGTACGGTGCACTTCGGTGGGCATCATTTGACACTCGATGCGGATCGGATGCAGATCAAGGGGCTTCACAACTGCTACAACGCCTTGGCAGCCGCTCTGGCAACCCTCGCGGCGGGTGTTTCGGCCGAGGAGGTCGAGCGTTCGATCTACGCGTTCTCGCCCGTGGAGCACCGCCTCGAGCCGGTGGGCGAGCACGAGGGGGTGCTGTGGATCAACGACTCGAAGGCTACGAATGTCGATTCGGTGTGGTACGCCCTGGAGAGTATGACGCGCCCCGTGGTCTGGATTGCCGGCGGTACGGATAAAGGCAACGACTACGAGCCGTTGAAAAATTTTGCCCGCGAGAAGGTGCATACGCTCGTCTGCATGGGGCTGGATAACGAGAAACTTCAACGCGACTTTGCGGGGGTCGTCCCTGCAATCTATTCGACTGCGTCGCTCGACGAGGCGATGCAGACGGCTCGTCAGGCGGCTCGTCGGGGGGATGTGGTGTTGCTTTCGCCCGCCTGCGCCAGCTTCGACCTCTTCAAGAACTACGAGCAGCGCGGTGAGCTTTTCAAGGCTTGGGTCAAGGAGCATCTTTAACGATTAACAACGCGAACAGATGGCAACTGCAACGCATCAAGAGGAGCAACCCGCGCGCCGTTGGTTTACGGGCGACAGGGTGCTGTGGATTATCGTGGCCGTGTTGGCCGTGGTGTCGATCCTGGTGGTCTATTCCTCGACCGCCAAGATGGCTTACGATGCCCATACGGTGCGTACCACGGCCCACTTCCTGCGCCAGCAGCTGCTCATTCTCTTCCTCAGCCTGGGTGTGATGGTGGTGGTGCAACGACTCAACAGCTCGTTCTACCACGCCGCTGCGCGATGGGTCTATTACCTGAGCCTGCTGCTGACCCTGGCGGTCTATTTCCTGGGTACGACCACCAACGGGGCGGCGCGTTGGATTCCGCTCGGTCCCTTCCAATTCCAGCCCTCCGAGGCGCTGAAGGTGGCCACGGTGATGTTCCTGGCCATGCAGCTGGCTGCACGACAAACGAAGATCGATAAGCTGCGCATAGTCCCCTCGTGGCGCTTCTGGACCTGGCGCACGGATCGCCTGCAACGACGCATCTGGCGCGAGGGAACCTATCCGATTTTGTTGCCCGTCGTGGCGGCTTGTGTCGTGATTGTGCCGGCTCATACCTCCTCCGCGGCCCTGCTGTTTTTGGCCTCGTGGGTCATGATGCTGGTCGGGCGCGTGCGCGGTGGGGAGCTGATGAAACTCATCGGCTGGGCCTTGGTGGGCTTCTGCCTGCTCATGGCGCTCAACCTCGGACGCGGTGCTACGGCCGAAGGTCGTCTCTCGACCTGGGTCAAGCTGTGGGTCTTGCCGCAGGATGCCAAACCGATTGAGGATCTGACCGATACCGAACGCTCGATGATCGCCATCCACAACGGAGGCGTGCTCGGTGTGGGGGCGGGACAGAGTGCCATCCGTGTCGAGATGATCCACCCCGAGAGCGATTACGCCTTTGCCTTCTTCGTCGAAGAGTACGGATTGTTGCTCGGCCTGGCGCTCATGATGCTCTATCTGTGGCTCTTCTTCCGTGCCATCGAGATCTTCCGACGGTGCGGAACGGCCTTCCCGGGACTTTTGGTGCTTGGCTTGGCGCTGATGATCACCTGCCAGGCGCTGCTGCATATCATGGTGACGGTGAACCTGATTCCCGAGACGGGTCAGACCCTGCCCCTTATTTCGCGTGGCGGCTCTTCGACCCTCTTCACGGCCATTGCGCTGGGTATGATCCTCAGCGTGAGCCGCCAAAACGAGGAGCACTCCCACCTCAGACCCAAGAACGAGAGTATGTTGGAAAAAACAGCTTAAACGATGGACGAAATACGTTTGGATAAATACCTGTGGGCGGTGCGTGTCTTTAAGACGCGCAGCGATGCCGCCGATGCCATCCGCAACAACCGCGTGTTGGTTAATGATGCCTACGCCAAGCCCTCGCGCGAGGTGAAAATCGGCGATCGCATCTCGGTGCGTCGTCAGGCGGTGATCTATCAATACAAGGTGCTCGACCTGGTTTCGAGCCGCCAGGGGGCAAAGAATGTGCCCCAATATTGCCTCGACATTACGCCTGCCGAGGAGCTGGCCAAACTCAACGTGCCACGCGAGACGATCTTCGTCTTCCGCGAACGCGGCACGGGTCGCCCCACGAAGAAGGAGCGCCGCGATATCGACTCGCTGATGGAGAATTTCTTCTACTCGCCCGACGAAGATTGACAAATTCAAAATGTAGAATTTAGAATTTAGAATTATTGTCTTTTCCGCCTTTTTCGCCCTTTCTGCCCTTTGCTTCAGCCGCAATAAAAAACTC